>NZ_JBFRTU010000075.1:0-107025 GCF_041474275.1 Vibrio sp. 10N.222.52.B7
ACAATCATCGAAACAATAAGCTATGGTGCAGTTCTCACAAAGATACTCTGGCATCACTCCATCCCTTGTCGTCAAAGCAGCCAAATGCGAGCTAGCAATCGACTGCGTGTTCATCCTGAACAACACTATTATGCAGCGACTCTGAGCTGAAAATATGTATGCAAAGTCATTTAATAGACAACAAGTAACATATCATTGTGGATATACGTAACTATTCACAAATATCTAAGCAAACAATGAAAACACGCAAATAATCAATAATGAGAAAGCACCGGATCTATGCTCTCGACAAACGCAAAACGCCCACATCACGTGTGTGATGTGGGCGTTTCAATGTTTAGTGAAAAACTAACGTTAGGTTGGTAAAGCCTTCGGCTTATAGACCCATCTCTTCAGTGAGAGTTTTGATTTGTTTGAGGTCCATGGTGTGGACTTCAATCATTTGTCTTATATCACTCAGTCGAGAGTTAGCGTTATCTTGCTTCTCACACGCGTCAGATTTCGCATCCCATGATGTGCCATTTAAGTAAACATCACACGCTTTCTTAAGAGAACCAAGATTCTGCTCGAGTTGATCTCTTTCTTTCTCAAGTTTTTCAAGTTCTTGAGAAATCTGTAATTCTTTTCGGAAAACTTCACGCGCACGCTCAAACAAAGTCGATTGCATGTCAGCCTGACGATTAAGTTTCTGGTTGTCTTGCTGAGTTTGCTCTAACGTTTGCTTCTGTTCATTTAGCTGTTGCTCTAACGAGTAGTTCGCCTTCTCTAAAACCGAAGACTGCTTCGCTAATTCCTGGAGCTCTTTTTGATGCTCTTCCGTTTGTTTCACTAGAGCGGCTTCTACTTTCGCATCGATTTCGGTATCAACTTTTGCCACTTTAGTTTCAACGGATGTCATCAACTGTGCTCTGCTGTCATGCAGTTCTTGATAACGAGTTTCGAGTACCTGGTAAGTGGACTCCCACTTAGAAGCCGTAACTGTAGAACCAATTAAGCCACCCAGTGCTAAACCTATAACCGCAGCAATGCCGATATAGAGCTGACTGCGCTTATCGCGTTCTTCTATAACAACCACTTCATCTTGTTCGCTTTGTCCAGATTGCTGGTTCACTAGCGGGTACTCCCAAAAATTTATTTAACGTTACGCGGTCACTGACACGAATGCCAATACTGATTGTGAAGGCTCAGTTAAACCTATCGCTCAAGCCAGAAGCACTTAAGCTTTACTAACACATTCATCCCACCTGTTTACAGGCAGGCTTAACGAGTTAACTCCGAAATCATCAAGCTGGCAGTATACAAAAGGAAACTGCTAACGATAACTATCACTACCCATTTTTGCAGTTTTTCGTTTGTCCGGTAACGAAATAGTACAAATGCCAAAGCCAATAAAAAAACAATCGCTATTAGTCGAGTCATAACTCCTCCTTGTTTCTCTATTTTATACCATTTAAATAAGCAAGTTACGTCAGAGAGTCGTTGTTTGATCATTTAGTTGAACAACATTTGTGCAAACAGATATTTTGTAGCTGACATCACATTTTATATGATCTAGGATACGCCTACAGATTACCTAATTATTTAGGTAATTGTTCCGATGAAGACTGCAGGAGAGTGGTTTTTAACTAAACATTAACATTTAGTTAGATTGACCCGCCGAAGAAGTAAATCTTTCAGGTGCTTTATGCTGGAGAAATCCAGAAAAGTGAGGACTGTCGTTGGAGGAACCTCTGGAGAGAACCGTTAGATCGGTCGCCGAAGGAGCAAGCTTAGTGCCCGTTACTTATCTATAAGTGATTCGCTAAGTGAAACTCTCAGGCAAAAGGACAGAGGAGTGGAAAGCAACAGCCTTAATTAACACAAGAATTCTATCTAGAAATCCGTATGTATTAAGTAGTGCCCCCGATCCCTGAGATCTGCACTGCCTTCCCTCTTCTCCTTAAATTTTTAATTTATTAAGGGGAATCTATGAACCACCTACAAGCTACACTACAAACCATCAACCAATTCGTTTGGGGACCACCACTGCTTATTCTGCTAGTGGGTACAGGTATCTACTTTACTTTTCGCTTAGGCTTACTCCAGTTTAGACACCTCCCAACTGCACTGAAAATGGTGTTCAGCAAAGACAAATCTGGTACGGGTGACGTATCGAGTTTCGCGGCTTTGTGTACTGCACTTTCAGCAACCATTGGTACAGGTAACATCGTTGGTGTAGCGACCGCAATCAAGATTGGTGGCCCTGGTGCCCTATTCTGGATGTGGCTTGCCGCTGTATTTGGTATGGCGACCAAGTACGCAGAATGTCTACTCGCCGTTAAATACCGCAGAACCGATAGCAATGGCGAAATGGTTGGCGGCCCAATGTACTACCTGCAATACGGTGTCGGCTCACGAATCTTAGCGGTAATGTTCGCTGTCTTCGCGCTCGGCGTTGCTTGCTTCGGTATCGGTACCTTCCCACAAGTCAACGCTATCTTGGACGCAACTCAAATCTCATTTGGCGCTTCGCGTGAGATGTCTGCTGTCGTTCTTACGATATTAGTGGCAGTGGTTACCCTTGGTGGTATCCAATCTATCGCTAAAGTGGCAGGGAAAGTTGTTCCTACTATGGCGGTTATGTACGTCGTCGCGTGTTTAAGCGTTCTGATTTCAAATGCCGACCAACTACTGAATGCCATTACCCTTGTTGTGACTTCTGCGTTTACCAACACAGCAGCAACCGGTGGTTTCTTTGGCGCGAGCATCATGCTTGCTATCCAATCAGGTATCGCTCGTGGTGTGTTCTCGAACGAATCTGGCCTAGGTAGCGCACCAATGGCTGCAGCAGCGGCTAAAACAGACTCATGTGTGAAACAAGGACTTGTCTCTATGACAGGTACCTTCTTCGACACCATCATCATCTGTACGATGACAGGTTTGGCGCTTATCTTAACGGGTGCTTGGCAGACTGATCTTTCAGGCGCTGCGATGACCACTCACGCATTCGCTGTTGGTCTGAATGCAGATACCCTTGGCCCTATGTTGGTTTCTGTTGGCTTAATCTTCTTTGCGTTTACAACAATTTTAGGTTGGAACTACTACGGTGAGCGCTGTGTTGTGTTCTTGCTAGGTACCAAAGCTGTATTGCCTTACAAGATCATCTTCATTGCGTTGGTGGCTTCTGGTGCATTCTTAAAGCTTGACATGATCTGGATAATGGCTGATATCGTGAACGGCCTAATGGCAATTCCGAACCTAATCGGGCTTATCTTGCTGCGCCACGTTGTTATCGAAGAAACCAAGCTATTCTTCAAACCGTTGACGTCTTCAAATGATTGTGAAGCAGTTAAAGCGTAAACTGAAGTGATTGAATACCAAGCCCGCATTCAACTGCGGGCTTTTTTATTTTCATCACATAGCGAAACGTCTTAAATTATTATGCAGCACATATGCCCTTATAAATAACAAGAATATTAAATCGACCACTATGCGATTTAATAAAGAAGATAGAAGACTACTAAAAAGAACACTAATAAAACCAACACTTAATTAGATATTACTTATATTTAACAGATTGTGCGTAGGTGTCAGGCATTTTGTAACAAACATATTAAATTTCTTTTCGTTTCAACGACACAAAAAACCAGAAGAATAAAACATGTGACTTTAATTCATATATTAGTCAGTTTATAGTCATCTACATTGTAGAGAGAATTATAATAAAAATAAAACGTTGGCTATATGATCAGATTCGACCCGATTAAAAACCGTATTTATAACGACGAACGTTCTATTAAAGTAGGATACCGTGAAACTCGGGTCCTGGAGTTATTACATAAAAACTCACCCGATATTGTTAACAAACAAGATATTATTAGCTTCGCTTGGGGAAACGAGTTCATAGGGGATACGTCACTAGCGAAAAGTATAAGTTTACTGCGCCAAGGGTTCGTTAGATTAGGCATCAAAGAAACCCCAATCGTCACCGTTCCTAAGGTGGGCTATCGCCTTATCGATGAGTGCGTGGTAATCGACTCCCCCATCAATAATGCAGCCACAACTCCCCTTGCTGATGCGAGCAACCTGATACCCGTCGGCAATAACGGTATTGCTATCGGTGCAGCTGTTGCAGTCGAACCTAAGCCTAACCCTAAACAAAGTTCGTCGGCTTACTTTCCCACTGCTGAAAACCGAAACAAGTTGTGCTACTTCACCACTGGCTGCTTACTGTTGGCATCAGCGTTATTGGCTTTTGCTAAGGTTAATGAGATAAACCTCAGCGATATCAAACCCGTTAACCGGCTCAGCGAGCAATGGATAGGTCAAATACAAGTTTTCCAAGCCCCTGAAATGGCGATGACGCCAGAGCTAGAAAGCATTCTCTATCAGTATCAATGTGATTGCGTGGCGTACATTAGCGAAGAAGCGGAATATTCTGAGCTCTCTATTCTGAACAAAGCCACACGCCAGTCCGTCAACATCTTTTACACGCCAACCCAACTAGATCAAGCCAGTACCGAACTGGCCCTATTCCTAGAAAGAGGTCAATTATGATGCCAATCGTTGCGCTCATTTCTGCATTCGTTTTATTGGTTGGCATATGGAGTATCCCTTCGCCCCAACCAAAAGAAGAGCATCGCTACCAACATAGCGTGGTGGACCTGATAGTGAATGACAATGTATTACGTACCGACGGATTAACGAAAATAAGTAACAACAAGGTGCTGCACCTGATGTCCGTTCAAGACGACAACATGCCCGACCCACTTGTTCTGCGATTCAGAGGAACAGCCCGTCCTTCTCAATCACTTTTCTTTTCTATTTCTGGCACCATTGACTTAGTCTCTGTGCAAAAAATAAATAAAACAATGAATGACAGCCGATTGGCGCCTTACCTGTTAATCAACAATGACCCATTAACGGTAAAGATTGATATCTTAAGTTCGAATGATTTATTTGCCATCATTAAAACGTGTAATACAGGCCGAACGCAACTTCTGGCCAAACGATAATTAGAGATAGTTTAACCACTAGCAACAAGTGCCCTATTATCAAGTAGCAAGCTTTTCCGATATTACACATAAAAAACGGATGGTTATTTTCATTATTTTATCAGTAATACAATTATTACAGTCTTCCTTACTTTAAGTGTTTGCATTTTAAAACCGATAGCAAAGCAAAATATTCAAGTTAGATTTTTACTCTTTGTCACTCACTACCTGCCCACCTTAAAACTACGAGTATTGTGAATGGTTATACCTGTTCTTCTAATTAACCATTCATACAAACGCCAAAAATAACGTCAAATAATTTTGACGTCTAAGCCCGAATAATGGGCCTTCATTTTTCTAAAAACGGTTTGAGCCCCATCAAACAATTTACGTTCAGTTGCATACTCTTTCACCGTAAAAACACTAATGACAATACAAGCTATTGAATTAACTGGGTAATTTAATTCAACCCTTTTCAGTATCTATCTATTTATCAACATGAAAAAGTGAACTTGTCTTGTTAACTGCACGGCACACAAAACATTATCAAAATAGAAAAATTACAAATGAGGGAATTGTTAATGATCACAGTAAACAGAAGTCTCTTAGCAACCGCAGTGTTGTCTGTTCTATCAACCGGTGTAAATGCGAAGATTTACCCAGACCAAATAGTGTTTGACCAACTTGGTGAAGATGTCTGTCGCTCTGGTTATCGTCCTATAGACCGTTATGAAGCAGAAGAGCAGAAGAGTACTTTGGTCGCTCGCATGGGCACTTGGCAGATCACCGGGTTAAAAGGAAACTGGGTAATCATGGGGCCGGGTTATCATGGCGAAATTAAGCAATCAAGCAGTGGGTCAACGTTCTGTTACCCAAACAACGACCAATCTGAAATCCCTAACTATTCCGCCAAATCGGTTCAGGAAGGCAGCGAAATCGATGTTCAGTATGAATTAGTGAACAACCGTAACGACTTTGTACGCCCATTAAGCTACTTAGCCCACAACCTAGGTTACGCTTGGGTTGGCGGTAATAACAGTCAGTACGTGGGCGAAGACATGACGATAAAGCGCTCTGGCAACAGTTGGGTAATACAAGGAAATAACAATGGCTCTTGTAGCGGCTATCGCTGTGATGAAAAAACCAAAATCACCGTCGACAATTTTGCCTACACCGTTAACGACGACAACTTTTGGCATGGTGATGTTGTCGAGTCGGATCGTGAACTAGTGAAAACGGTTTACGCGACGGCAAGAAACAACAGCAACATCGCGCAACAAGTGGTGGTAGACCTAAAAGTAGACGAATCAACAAACTGGTCGAAAACGAACAGCTACGGATTCTCACAGAGCGTTCAAACAGAGAACACCTTCAAGTGGCCTTTGGTTGGCGAAACTAAGCTCACCGTTAAGTTCGAGGCTAACCAAAGCTTCGCTGAAACAAATGGCAACTCCACTAGCGAACAAGTAACACTTCAAGCTCGTCCTATGGTTCCTGCGAATTCGGAGCTACCGATTCGAGTTGAGCTGTATCGCTCAAGCATCTCTTACCCGTACCGATTCAACGCCGATATTAGCTACGATGTTGAATTCAACGGCTTCCTTCGTTGGGGTGGCAACGCGTGGCACTCTCATCCAGATAACCGCCCGTACAAGGCTCATACCTTCACCATGGGCCGTGGCAGCAGTGAATCTGCCGACATTCGCTACCAATGGGATCACCGTTACATCCCAGGTGAAACTAAATGGTGGGATTGGGGCTGGGCGATTAAAGAAGCTGGCTTATCAAGCATGCAATACGCGACTGGCGGAAGCTTACGCCCCTTCCACTCTTACGTGTCTGGAGATTTCTACGCTGAATCTCAATTTGCAGGTACTATCGAAATTGGACAAGCAACACCAATTACTAACAATCTACGCAGCAAAAGAAGTACTGATTCCGTCAACGAATCTACTGAGCGCATTGGCGACATCGAAGTTACCACCAACTTTAACGCCGATGAGTTGAGTGACTTAGGTTTCGAAGGTGCTGAGATGAACATTAGCGTCGTTGAATAACTGCGCTGTAGAATAAGATCGGTACAAAGATCTACCAGTAATAAAGCACAAAGCCCACGACACATCGTGGGCTTTCATATATTCATGTTCAACTGAAAACGGTGAACTACACAGGCTCTTCCATCAGAAGCTTAACACCCAGCCCAACCAGCACCATGCCCGTCACGCCTTCCATCCACTTCATAAAACTCGCGTTTTTGAGCAAATTTTTAGCCGAGTTAAGCGCGCCAGCCAAACCACATTGCCATACCATCGCAATCATAAAGTGTACCGAAGCCATCAACATAGATTGCAATAAAGGCGAACCTTCAGGGTTTACAAATTGAGGTAAAAAGGCCAGATAGAAAACTGCTGTTTTTGGGTTAAGAACGTTAGACAGAAAGCCTTCACGCAAAGAACGCTTTGCACTGTAAGCCTGCTGAGCTTGTTCTCCGACCTTCAAACCGCCACCGTTTTTCATCAACGCTCGCAAACTGCTTAAGCCAAGCCAGATGAGGTAAACCGCACCTACCATCTTAACGGCTTGAAAGAGTTCAGCGGATTGGGCGAGGATTGCAGATATACCCACAGCAGAGAAAAACGCGTGTACATACAAGCCGCTACAAATACCAAAGCTCGTCATACAACCGTCAGCTAAGCCAGAGCGGCTAGTATTGCGAATCACCAAAGCCGTATCTAAGCCCGGCGTTAGCGTTAAAATAGTGATGGCAATTAGAAATGCCTCAAAGTTCAAAATATCCATATCATTGTCATTTTTGTTCAGCGATCTATCATCAATACCGTGTATCTGAACAATTCGCAAGCAACAATTGCCACCAGCTATACAACTCACTGATTTTGTGCACAATAGAACAGTTTGATTTGTTAAGAAATAGTAAATTCAAGGCATCGTACCGCCTCATGCTTTTCTCGCTATATCTTCGACTGCGAAGGTCGGCGTCATTAAAAAGCAAAGCCATAATCAAAGTACACGAGATGAACCTTAACGCTGACGCAGCCCTAAGGATCATTTAAAGAAACCAAATTAAGAGTAGTCAAATGAGCGCATTCAAAAAACTAGTCGAACACTCTCAAAAATGTTCACGCTTTCAACACCTAGCTTCTATTTGTGGTTGGGACCAAGCTTCAATGATGCCAGCAGGTGGTAACCAAGCTCGTAGTGAAGCGATGGCCGAGCTTTCTGTTCATATTCACGGCTTAATGACTCAACCACAGCTTGGCGATTGGATTGCAGACGCTGAAAATGAAGCGCTGAACACTGAGCAACAATCGTCACTTCGTGAAATAAAACGCCAGTGGCAACAAGCAAACCTACTTCCAGAAAAACTGGTTGAAGCGAAATCTCTATCGGGTTCAAAATGTGAACATGCGTGGCGTAGCCAACGCGGTAACAACGACTGGGTTGGATTCGAAAAGAACTGGCGTGAAGTGGTTGAGCTTTCTCGTGAAGAAGCGCAGATTCGCGCAGACGCAGCCAATCTAACGCCTTATGATGCGATGCTGGATATTTATGAACCGGGCACCAGCTCTACTTCACTTGATACCCTATTTGCAGACGTTAAAACTTGGCTTCCAGGTTTAATTGATGAAGTGATCGAAAAACAATCGAGCGAGCAATTTAACGCACCATCAGGTATCTATTCGACCGAGAAACAGAAAGCACTGGGTTTAGAAGTCATGAAGCTGCTTCAGTTCGATTTTGAACACGGCCGATTGGATGAAAGTGTTCACCCATTCTGTGGCGGCGTCCCTTCAGACGTGCGTATCACAACACGCTATGACGAAGCGGAATTCGTTCAAAGCTTAATGGGTATTGTGCATGAAACAGGCCACGCACGTTACGAACAAGGCTTACCAAAACACCTAGCAGGACAACCAGCGGGGGAAGCTCGTTCTATGGGCATTCATGAATCTCAATCTTTATTCTTCGAGATGCAAGTCGGCCGCAGCGACCCGTTCATTGGACACTTAGCGAACTTGGCTGGTCAGCAATTCTCAGGCTCAGAATTTGAGAAAGAAAACTTCCAGAAGATCTACACGCGCGTGAAGAAAGACTTCATCCGTGTTGATGCCGATGAACTGACCTACCCTGCACACGTTATCCTGCGTTACGAGATTGAGCGTGACTTGATCAACGGCAAGATCAAACACACTGACGTGCCAGAGTTATGGAATACCAAGATGCAGTCTTACCTTGGTTTAAGCACTCAAGGCAACTTCACTAACGGCTGTATGCAAGACATCCACTGGACAGACGGCGCATTTGGTTACTTCCCATCGTACACATTAGGTGCGATGTACGCGGCGCAGTTCATGGCTTCAATGAAGAAAACGGTAGATATAAACTCTGTGATTGAAAGCGGTGACCTATCCCCTATCTTCACTTGGTTAGAATCAAACATTTGGAGCAAAGGCAGCCTGCTGACCACTGATGACTTGGTGAAAGGTGCAACGGGCGAAACCTTGAATGCGCAATACTTCAAAGACCATTTGAGAAGTCGTTATCTGTAGATAAAACGCCCAACTACATTGAAGGTTTCTACTTGCAAAGCTTGCTGTGTAAGTAGAACCAAGCTGAAAAAAGCATAGTACAAGTATTGTAAGTCAAAAGTCACAATTATGGCTGAAGGGTAGCTTTGGTTCTAACTAGAAAAGGGGCACTTCTGAGTTACGAAGTGCCATCTGTGAAGGTTCTGGACATTTCCGAGTTGCGTTTTATCTAATTTAGTAAGTCATGAATTAACAGAAGTAGGGCAACTCGCTTAGTCGAGTGTCCAGTATCACTGGTGCAGATCAGTTATCATATTTTAAGTAAATCACTCTAGAAAGGAAGCGAAACCTATGAATTTTAGTTTTGAACAACTTCTCGCGTTCGTGACCGTTTATGAACAACTCTCGTTTAGCAAAGCCGCGGTCAAACTCAATAAGCACCGAACTACGATAGGGCAGGTGATTACCAACCTTGAAGACCAACTAGCGGTCAGTTTGTTTGAACGAGTGGGGCGTTCGGTAGAGCCAACTGAAGATGGTCACCTTCTTTATCACAATGCTAAATTAACCATCGAGCAAGCGCGTACTTTCGACAAATTGGCGCTAAGCCTCTCTTATGGTGGATTAGAAAGCGTCAACATCGCTTATTCTAGTGTGATTCCTCATCGCGCTTTGGTTGAAATCCGCCAGCAATTTCTTCGCGATTTTCCGCTAATGCGCGTGAACTTTTTTGTTAGGAATAAACAGGACATCAAAAGAGGCATAGATAGTGGCGAATACCATTTTGGTATCGTCAATGTGCATGACCGTCAGGCGATGTATAGCTTTGATGCTACTTTCCTTGGGCATTTCGAATTTCTCCCTTTTGTTCAAAAAGGTGGAGATCTATCTAGGTTGGAGAAAAGTGCAGTCTTGGTGGCTCTGAAAAACAGCAAACAATTTGTCTTACGATCTTTTATTGAAGAAGGTATGTCAGAGAAGATTATTTACAGCTCAGACAATGAAGCAATCGATCAACTTGCCCTAGTGATAAAGATGGTCGAAGCGGGGTTGGGTTGGGCGTTACTGCCTAAAACCTTTTCTAATACTGAGTTTGCCAATCATGCTATTGAGCCAGTTGAAGCCGATGAGATGCTAGAGGGCTTCAAGTTTGGCTTCGCGCTTTGGTGTCCACATTCCAAACAAATTGTTGATATTAAAAAGTCGTTAATCACCGTGATAAACAATTATCGCAAGCGATTTGAAGATGGTCTCCGTCGTTAACTCATAGACTCATCCAATTTTTTAACAAGGTTCAATTAGAGCCTTGTTTTCGTTTCAGTTAACTTTAAGTTCGAGTTTTGATGGATTACACCCTTTATATAGGAGTGTGAGGTATCAAGCTGACTATCTCTTCAGTCATGTCACTTTCCCTGTACCTTTAAATAATATAAAAGATATCATACAGTTTGTTGTGATTTTACCCCCAGCCCGTGAAGATAAAGTGACTAAATGGTTGATGTGATACATAGCAATTGTTCACAACTAAAGTTCATAAGGATGGATGACTTTTAGTAGGGAAAATGTTCGCATCCTAAACGATGTAGAGTATTCAATCTAAGTGATTTTGGGGCAGATCTGAGCTAGCAGGCACTTTGCAAGAAAAGCGCCACGAGTAAAACTTCAGGCTTATGAAGCCTCTGGACATTTCCGTTTTAGCAAGATTGCCAATTAAGCAAAGCATGAATTATTAAAAGGATAGAAAAAGTCGCTTACGTGATTGTCAGGGATCATTAGACCACTACAACTTCAATTGTCAGTTATAACTAAAACGGCACCTAGCCTTTGAGCAAAAAACCCTATATAACTCATCCCCACCTTCATGCTCTCTTACTCGAAAGAAAAAAATACTCTTCCCTCCCTCCTCATACGCGAGAGCTAGCTCAGCATCATCTCTTATCAAACCTTCAGCTACTAAGTGAACTTCTAATGCATCGAGTGCTTTTTCTTCTAAGGCTTTATCGTGAATTGGTTTAAAACCTCCAAATGAAAGGGAAGAAAAAAAAAGAGCAAAAACAAAAAAAACAATTCGCATAACTATTCCTTTTTTATTAGTTCAATACTAATTCCAGTTTAGTAAGAAATTAAGATTGTCGCAGCAGTGAAACTAAATAGATAGCTCTCGTTTCATGCAATTAAAGTCGGAGTTCATCATTCTTATTATGGTAAATGGGTAAATTAGCTACCAAAAACAACCCTCAGACCGCCTCAAACGCTCTCAGCGAGGATTTTGGGCTTGTTCAAGGCTATGCTCATACTACCTTGTATGTGTGTGACTCTTTCAGTGCGATTTACAGAGCAAAAACTAGCGAATTCGTTTGAGTCAAGAACTGTACTCTGCCCCCACTTTTCGTACTTTGTGAGTTAAGTCGCCCCGTTAGCAAGAATTTGGACAGCCGCAACTACCTTAAAATGCAGGTCACATTCTCCACTGGACGGACGGCGCATTCGGTTACTTCCCACCTTACACATTAGGTGCGATGTACGCGGCTCAGTTCATGGCTTCAATGAAGAAAACAGTGGATGTGAACTCAGTGATTGAAAGCGGTGACCTATCCCCTATCTTCAATTGGTTAGAATCGAACATTTGGAGCAAAGGCAGCCTGCTTACTACTGATGATTTGGTGAAAGGTGCAACAGGTGAAACCTTGAATGCGCAATACTTCAAAGATCATTTGAGAAGTCGTTACCTTTAATGGAATAAATCGATAGAGGCTGATCAGTTTATTGATTCAGCCTTTTTAATCACATTTTCAAAACATACTTAGATTGATTTGAAGGTTTTATCCCTTCATCGAACTTAACAATCACGGAAGATTCTGGTACCTACTAGCACGAAATTGGACAAAAACGCGTTAAACTCAAAACTCTAATTCACTTAACTAATATTAGAAAAAGTATCTTGAAACCTTAAAGCTGAGAGGTTGATACGGCGACGTTGAACAATGAGTCTTAGATCTCTAATCAATCACGTTAGTATGGGTGAAGCCTGAAAGTGATAGACTTAGAAAGCGTATTAATAATAATCAACAAAAGTCTGGTGAGTGTGTTACCTTGGTTGTTATCCCTACCGCTTAGTGGGGACTTCTTTTCTTTTCCGAACTCACATCTCGGCACTCCTTAGTTGCCCTCCTAAGCCTCACCGCAGGCTTTAATTATGTCCATTTCAACCCAAAAGTTAAGAAACATCTTCAAACTCACTAGAATTGAAAATGTAGAAATCAACAACGATGTACCCCATTTCGCACCTTGGTTACCACTTGCTCAGAAAGTAAAACCTGTCATCCCTTCTGCGATTATATATTGCGAAGGTAATTTTGGTAAAATTGATGGTAAAACCGCTAATGGGTTAGTGAGACATTCGTTAAGCTATCGTATTCTATCGGTTATTGATAGTGAGTCTGCTGGCTTAGATGCTGGTGAAGTTCTTGATAACAAAGCCAATGGAATACCTATCCTTGCTAATGCTGAAGAAGCTATCATTCACGCAGAAAGCATTCCTGATTACTTCATTTTTGGCATTGCGCCATCAAGTGGCTTTTTATCTGACTTAGATAAAAGCATAATTTTAAATGCCATGTCACTAGGAATGAACATCGTAAATGGCTTACATGAATTCCTAACCGATGATCCTCTATTTTTAGAAGCCAGCTTAAAGAATAACGTTCGAATATTCGATACTCGCAAACCCAAAAATAAAGGCGACCTGAAAACGTTTATCGGGAAAATACACAACGTTAAATGTCCGAGAATTGCTGTCATGGGGACGGATTGCGCGCTAGGAAAACGAACAACAGCAACAATATTAACGAATGAACTGACTAAAAAAGGCCTTAACGTCGTTCTGATTGCCACCGGTCAAACAGGCATTATGCAAGGTGCACAATACTGCGTTGCACTCGATGCTGTTCCTTCACAATTTTGTGCCGGTGAGTTGGAATCTGTCATTGTACAGGCCTATGAAAAAGAAAACCCGGATCTGATTATTATTGAAGGGCAAGGAGCCTTGAGTCACCCTGCGTTTTCAACCAGCGCTTTTATCTTACGTGGCAGCTGTCCAACGGGTGTGATACTGCAACATGCCCCTAAACGTTTATATCGTAGTGATTTTCCTGATTGCCCAATGCCTTCGATTGCCTCAGAAATCAATCTTATCGAAACGTTTTCTAATACCAATGTTATTGGACTAACACTGAATCATGAAGATATGTCGTTGGATGAAACACGCAGTGTGATAGACAGTTACACTACCGAATTTGGTCTACCTGTTACTGATGTCTTGTCACAACCTGTCGAACATCTGTTGCACATCGTAACGTCAGCTTTCCCTATAATAGAAAGTAAACTGGCCGAAAAAGGGTGAACTACCCTAGGTTAGACATCGATTGTGGGAAAGTTCACCATAACGCTCAATTCCTGATTACTCAGCTCTCACTGAAAAATATATCCGTTACGCCTGTAACAAAAGCCTTCCTCGGTCACCCTATCATCGCACAAGTTCTTATTGATGCTGGCGCACCAATGTTAGCCGATTCAAGAATCGAAAATCTTCAAAAGATGACTGAATCTGGCATTTCTATCCCCAAAATGCTGATACGTACACCCATGCTCAGTCAAGTGGCGAGCATAATAAAATACAGTGATATGAGTTTAAACTCTGAAGTTGAAGTGATTCAGAGGCTTTCACATGCAGCGGAACAACAAAATTGTCGTCACGATATTATTATTATGGTTGAGCTTGGCGATCTCAGAGAAGGTGTGATGCCTAATCGCGTTATTGATTTTATCCGTGAGATTATTTCTTTACCAAACATCACGATAAAAGGAATTGGTACGAATTTAGCTTGTCGGTATGGTGTCGCTCCAGATGATAAAAATATGAATATTCTTTCTGATCTTGCCGATGGAATTGAAGCTACATTTGGGATCAATCTAGAAATTATTTCAGGGGGTAATTCTGCTTCAGTTAACTGGGCTCTTCAGAGAACAGGCTTAACTCGAGTCAATCACCTTCGTATAGGAGAAGCAATTTTTTTAGGCTGTGAGCCTTTAGAGCACGAAAATATCAAAGGCTTACATACGGATGCGATTTCTTTGACCGCTGAAGTGATTGAATCCAAAATTAAACCGACTTTGCCTTGGGGAAGTCGGGGGTTAAATGCTTTTGGTGAAAAAGAAAACCTTCAAGATAGAGGGGAGGTATCGCAAGCTATTCTGGCATTAGGCCGCCAAGATGTTTGTGTCGGCGGGCTTAAGGCTCCGAATGGGATTAAGATCATGTCTTCAACTAGCGATCACCTTGTCCTTGAATCCTCACAGAAACCACTACTTGTAGGGGAAAAAGTCACATTCAGTTTAGATTACAGTGCGCTCTTATCTTCTATGTCTTCACGTTATATCCATAAATATTTTAAGGCACCTAAAGGGAGAAGAAAGGAAGAAGGAGCGCATAATGCTACGAACAACTGTAATTCTCTTCGTCAGTGTCATGCTTAACGGTTGTCAGATAAGCCCAATAAAATCTAATGGACTTGCCGATTATAGAGCGACAGTTATTTCAAGCCAACTTCCACAAGAGTTAGGCTCAATCACACTCGTAAATGCACAGTCAGAGGGCGATAGTGTCACTCTTGTTTTCGTAAAAAAGAAAACTTTGAATATGGACCGATTAGTAGAAAAAGTCGCCGTTAGTTTTTGTGACAACATCGAAATAAGACCACTATTAGAGAGTGGGATCTCTTATCGAATCATTACCTTAGGAAAAAATGAGAAAGTAGAAAGCCTTAACGTCATTTCTCTAGCTAAGTGCTCTAATTGAATGCTTAGCAGTCGAATGGATAAAAGCCAATACGAGTTGTTCAATGTACTCAATGACACTATTTTATTGAGGTTTGACCGCCTTACGCCTTGGGAAAAAAACTTTATCACAGAGTTACACCATAAGGTCGTAACTAGACAACTCATTTCAATTAAACAAAAACAGCTTGCTTTAAGAATTTCAATGAAAGCCTATAAATCAAAGAAGAAAAACGCGCGTTCCAACGTTTAATTTAAGCTTGTGTATACCTAATCTGTTTAAGGCCATCTAAACCTTGGACAGATTAGTAGTATTTGCACTTAACGTATTGAAAATAATCAAGTGTAGCGGTGAATGGGTAACAACTTTCAGCGTAATAGCAATTGAAACACCTAAGTACTTAGGTTCCTTTTCGATTAACACTCAGTACCTTCTGAAAGCAACAATGCATCTTCTAATTCAACCCCAAGATAGCGGATTGTATTATCTACCTTGGTATGACCAAGTAGTAGCTGCACCGCTCGGATATTTTTCGTTTTTGCGTAGACTAACGTCGCTTTTGTTCGCCTCATCGAGTGAGTGCCATACAAGTTAGGATCCAACCCCAGATTAGAAGCCCATCTCCTCACTAAGTATCGATAGTACGAATAGCTAATCGGTTGTTGCTTTCGCCTTTGGCTTGGGAAAATAAAATTGCTGTCATGTAGCGAAGCCATCAAAATCCATTTCATTAGACTCTGTTGAGTTCTTGTCGTTATCTCAAATTGAACTTCAATATCTGTTTTGCGCTGGATATGCTTAACGCGGTTAAATATCCTATCTTGCGAAGATACATCGCAAACTCTGAGAACGAGCAAATCACTTGCTCTAAGTTTGCTATCAATAGCTAAGTTGAGCAACGCAAGCTGCATCAAATTATTTTCAATTTCTAATCTGGTTCTGATCCGCCAAATTTCCTCAAGCCGAAAAGGCTTTTTGACGCCACTTCGTTTCGTTTTGTTGAAAACTACCATGATGACCTCCTTTTTAATTTGGTCATCACGATTGTAGTTGGAAGGAAATGGACAAAAGCGTGTCAGTGATTTTACTAATTTAGTAAACAATGAATTACTACAAGTATATAAAGTCGTTTAATCAACTTCCATGAGTGATGTCAATCTGAGTGATATGTCGGCCAAGCACAGCATTTTTGTGAATCGTTGTATTTTTATCACAGGTTTATCCAATACAGTCCCGCTTTAGACGTAAGAAGCTACGCTGCTATCAATTCATTAGGCGCAACATCTTATGACTATTAGATAAAACCGACATTAACGTTGAACTTTATGAAAACAATACATCAAGGTTTGAACTGGCAACTTAATAAATACGCTTTCATTATGTAATGATTTTACTTACAAAGTCATACTGTCATAGACAAAAGATTCCGCAATAATACGTCAAATGGTATGAGTTAAAACTTATATGGCGGTTCGTATCATTGGTGTTAAGTTTGGCTACACCAATTACGCAAACTAAAAAAATAGTGCAGAAAATCTTTCGATAACATTAGCTTCAATATTCCAGGGCTGTGTCTATTTTTGCATTGCGATTGGCCATCTTCGATAACATCAAGATGTGGCCTACACTAAAACTTCAGGGTAACCAGCACTCTTTCTTTAACGCTTACCGAACTAGTTGTCCAAATTTAAACAAGTGGACTCGATATGAGAGCAAGTGCGCCTAATGAGAGAGCACTCGTCAATGGAATGAACGTCAGTGTTGAATGCAAAGGCGATAAGATATTGGCCACCATTTTAGCTGATAAGTGATATACAAAATGTAGCTGGCTGAGAACACATTAAAGTTATCTTTAATCACACTCGTCAGCATTCTATCAGGGAGTTTGTTTTGGGTTTTGTGACGGCACTATTGTAAAAATACTATACGTACCCTATTTTTGAATCATCGTGGGCAACGCTTGGAACTAATATTTCTGTCATGGGGGCAGGCAAAAAGGAAACAATAACTTCCATCATCGTTTTTAATTAAGACATACATATACCTTAATTAAAAAAATTGGCGCGTTCTAATATGCGCCAGATAAAGAGATCTATAAGATACTTGAAGAGTCTATGTTAAAAGACAGGAGCAAAAGCGACATTACCATTTTGATAACTCAAGATTAGCTTATCAAGATCCTTACATTGGCCAGTTACTTTTAATGAAACACCTACCCAAGGTAAATAAGCATGAATAAAATTAGCTTTTTAAAAATAAACAATACCATTATCAATGACATTATTGATCTCTCAGTGGAAGAGTCTCAAAAACAACTCATTGCTAACAACGCAGAGTGGCTTGCAGAAGCCAGTTTTAACGACGATAGTATCAACTATGGTATTTACTTAAACAATAAACCTGCGGGGCTAATCTCTCTGATTGACCCTAGAATACTGGACACACACGATGAACACTTTCAAAAGGAGCATTTATATGTATGGCGCGTCATGATTGACCATCGTTTCCAAGGAAAAGGATTGGGGAGTCAAGCGATTAACTTCAGTAAGAAATACGCTTCCATTACCGGTTTAAAAGGCGTCTCCCTGACCACGATGGATAAAGAAAAAGGCAATGCGCTCTCTATTTATCAAAAGCTTGGTTTTATACCAACGGGCAGAAGACTTGATGATGAAATTGAATTAATTTTTGGCTTAAAGGAATGAGTGGATAAACAAGTCAGATGGTGTGTCTGGGACGGCTATTTGGCCGCCTCATTTTATACTTCAACTGTAAAGGTATTGAAGAGTTCATTCAAAAACGCTGACCCCTCGTGCACTCTCACCTCCCCCCGGTCACAGAGTAACCAACAATCAAATTGACTCTTATTCAGTCTCCGTAACCTTTAAAGATCTTGAATCGCTTCGATGAGCTTTTTGACTGGAGTATGGTCTGACTCTATCCTATTGTCCATACTATCTAAATATGCTGACTACCTAGAGTGAAGAAAGAAAATGTGTCGGGCCTTTTCCTAACCATTAGTTTATGTATTGTAAAAATAGATTGCCGATGTAGTTCACTCATCGAAGTGAACACACAATGGGGCATAAATGAGCTATAGCTTCCCCTAAATTAACAATTCAGAGATAACTAAACGGGCTCTTCTCCGCTTAGATGAGTCTATAAATTAACAATAAAACCGGTAACACATTGATTTATAATCGCTTCCCACCTTATATCTCAGTATTGTAGTTTGTCGTTATTATCTTCCGCTCTATTTAACTTTAAAGGCCAATCCGTACAGTCTGTAACGCTCGAAGAAAGCTCTCATTCAGTACTCGTCAAATGCAAGCGAGATAGACGCTGTAAAGTTGTTGACCCTGAGACTGGAGCACCGCGCACAGTCGACCACTATGTTCACCGTCGCCTGTCGGATTTACCTGTCAGTGGTCGCCCTTGCGTTATAGAAATTGAATTGGCTCAGACAAGAGATAGGCTCGGCCGAAGGTTGGTTGAAGCGACTGATTTTGTTGATAAGGGGAGTCGTTATACCAAGAGATTCTGTCACTTTATTAGTGGACTATGCCGCTATATGAGCATCCACGCAGTGTCTAAGCATTTAGACATACGCTGGGAAACCGTGAAAAATATCGATAAAGCATTTCTGTTATCTACCTTGCCTGCTTTAGAGCCTAAGAGGTTGACCAACCTTGTTCATATTGGCGTTGATGAAGTCGCCAGGGCTAAAGGCCATGACTATATGACCGTCGTTTATGATCTCGTTTCAGGACAACTTATTTGGGTTGACCATGGGCGGACTTCAAACGTACTCATCAACTTTTTTGAACAATTATCACCGCAAACGAGAGACGGCATCCAAGCGGTATCAATGGATATGGGGCAATCTTACCAATCAGCAGTGAGAAACGCTCTTCCGAATGCAGACATCGTTTTTGACCGGTTTCACGTTATGCAGAACTACTCTCTTCTGATAAGGAAAGAGCGTAATAAAGCGTTTAGGAAAGGAACACATGACGAGAAGAAAATGCTTAAAGGGACGCTATTTTTACTCCTCAAAAATGCGCCGAAATTAAGCGATAAGCAGTCAGATAGGCTAGATGATTTACTTGAAAGCAATAAGACTCTTTGTACGATTTATATGCTCAAAGAGCAGCTTCAAGCCTTATGGGATGAACGTAATTTTGACCTGATGATCGCAGCTCTTGATGCGTGGTGCCAGCTTGCTAAAAAGACGAGGATCTTATCTCTCATCAACTTCGCAGACGCGCTTTGGGAGAGAAGAGTTGGGATCTGCAATTATGCAAAATATAAGCTGACGAATGCCCGAGTGGAAGCAGGGAATGTATCGATAGGTCTTCTTAGACGGCGAGCCCGAGGAGTAAGGGATACTGATTACTTTAAATTGAAGATTAGACAAACCTCAATCCTAGAAACTCACTCTACCATTTACCCAGAAATCAAGCTCATCTAAGCGGAGAAGAGCCCTAAACGTATGGAAAGTCGCTTAACGTAGCATCCAGTATTGACGGTGCAGATCAGTTTAAAACTAGCTCATTTATCGCCAGTGAGCATACCGAAGAAGATCTGTCTCGACTCTGGCGTGTTGTCTCTATGAGTTTCGTATTTTACATGCGCGTTTGCATCAACTGCTTTTGATAGCTTGATGCTCCATAGTGCTTTCATTTGATTTGGTACAATTGAATATCGGACATCGATAATACGCAGCTCGTCTGTTGGGTCCTGAGCGATATAACCATTTGAAAACCAGCGGAAACGTTCTATGTCTTTGGCTTGTTGAGAGTCCGGGTCAAGCCAAGGTAAATCCCTGCTAACATTCAGCTTCGCAATCGACTCTCCGGGATACGTGCTTACCGATGTGCCAACCCGCACTGCGTCTACATGGTAATGAGCCTCTGTTTCGTACACCACTTTCCAAACCAAGATATTCGCAAAGCTTGGTTTTGCCTCTAATCGAATCGGTGTGTGTTGCCTTTCTTGCGCTAATTGCCACCCAATCGCCTCTGCCCTGTCTCGCTGAATCATCCCTAATGTTGGATAAATTAGCGCCCAAGTAAACGCAACACGCGCTAGCCAAGGCGCTCGTTTTAACGTCGCAAACACAAGCAACACTAGAATGGGAAGCGTATAAACAGGATCGATGATTGATATGGTATTCCAAGAAAAACGCGCGTTGGTGAAAGGCCAAAGTAACTGCGTGCCATAGGTGGTACAAGCGTCTAACAGTGCATGAGTACCATAGCCCAGAGCACAAAACAGCCAACTTTGTTTGAAAGAAAGCCCACGTTTTTTTGCAATCAGGTGATGCAGAACCAAAGCGCAGATCAAACTGCCAATGGGAATAAAGAAGAGTGAATGGGTAAATTGTCGATGAAATTCCAAAGCCAACAAAGGGTCACTTTGAGACTTAATCAGTGCATCCAAATCTGGTGCTAACCCGGAGAGCAGCCCTAATACCCCAGCAACAACCAAATGCTGTTTTTTGCTGGCCGATTGTGACAAAGAAGCGCCTAACACGCCCTGCGTTAAAGGATCCATAAATCACTCATTGATAGCATTCCGTTGAATCAAACAAGATACATTTAGCTATAGCAGTGGATTGTTCATAACTAAACGATTTTATCAATATACTCATGTACATAGCTGTATAAGCATAGACCGATAAACAAAAAAAGAGCAGTTATGAAACTGCCCTTTTCTAATTATTGGTGGTTGATCAATTTATTCGTTTTTGTTCTATATATTCACACTTGAACGGTCTTCAATTAACGAGCAACCATGCTTGCTGCGATAACAACCAACAGTACTGAGAAGATTTTCTTAATCGTCGGAACAGGTAAATGGTTGGTGGCTTTTGCGCCCAACGGAGCCGTAAACCAAGACGTGCACACAATACCCAACAGCGCAGGCAGATAAACAAAGCCAGCAAAACCGTCTGATAGAGCAAAGTGACTGCTGCCTGAACTGATGTAACCTATCGAACCAAATAGCGCGATGACAATGCCACAAGCTGAGGCGCAGCCAATAGCCTTTTTCATATCGACAGAGAAGAACGTTAATAGCGGAACCAGCAATGCACCACCACCAATGCCTATCATGGCAGACAAGCCACCCGTAATGGTTGTCAGCACCGTTAGCACGCCCTTGTTTGGCAGTTTTCGTTCCTTAGGTGCATCATTTTTACTGCTTAAGAACATCTTGATCGCAATAAGAACCACACTCACGGCGAACACAATACGAACGACTTTTTCCGGCAACAGAGCCGCCATAAAGCCACTAACCAGTGCACCTAGAGCAACACCGAGCATGATCCAAGGCGCCAGATCCCAAGGCACGTTGCCATTCTTGTGGTGAGCAAGTGCAGAAGAAGTTGAGGTGAACAGTATCGATGCCAACGAAGTAGCGATGGCCGCAACAACCACTTGATCCGAAGGTAGAATCTCTAAGTGAAGTAAAATGCTGCTTAACACAGGAACAATGATCAGCCCTCCGCCAATACCTAACAAACCGGCTAGAAACCCAACACCACTGCCCAGTAACGCACAGTAGAAAATCAACAACAGCAATTCACTCATTTCATCCATCTCTTAATTAAATTAATCGTCTTAAATAACACACTATTAATGCGGTTATATTTCCATCAAGCTAATTAATATAACTGACACCGACTAAAATATTCAAACAGAATAGATCATGAATATTCCTCATGTTGAATGTGAAGTAATACCATTGTTAATGGTCAACCTATCAACGTATAAAAACCTTAAGCGATTAACTTTATACGACATTAATTCTACTAAGCATTAATTTCAGACAGCATAGCCTTCGATTCTTAATCCGGTCACAAGCAAAAAATAAAAGCCGTTTTAATACTAAAGACCGAGAGAATCAGAAAAAAAATTGGGATACCAAATCAGCATGAATAAAGAATTTAATTTTACGATTAAGAGCATTAGCCTCGACGAAAACTACCAGCCTGCAGACAGCACGCGTATCACTACCAACTTTGCTAACCTGGCTCGCGGTGACAGCCGTCAAGCGAACTTACGCAATGCACTACAAATGATCGATAACAGTTTCAACGCGTTAGCGCACTGGGATAACCCTAAGGGCGACCGCTACTCTGTTGAGCTTGAAATCATTTCTGTTGATATGGATATTGAAAGCAACGGCGAAGCATTCCCTTCAATTGAAGTGCTGAAAACCAATATTGTAGACCGTAAAACTAACGAGCGTATTGAAGGCATTATCGGAAATAACTTCTCTTCTTATGTTCGAGATTATGACTTTAGCGTACGTCTATTGGATCATAATAAAGGCCAAGATAAATTCAGCATTCCAGAAGATTTTGGTGACTTACACGGTAAGCTTTTTAAATATTTCGTTAACTCTGACGCTTACAAAAAGAACTTTAATAAACGACCTGTTATTTGCTTAAGCGTGTCAGATAATAAAACCTATTACCGCACTGAAAACCAACACCCAGTATTAGGTTTTGAATACCAACCGAATGAGTCTTCTTTAACTGAACAATATTTCAAAAAGATGGGCTTACAGGTTCGTTATTTCATGCCGCCTAACAGTGTTGCACCTTTGGCCTTCTATTTCTTTGGTGATCTGCTGAACGATTACTCTAACCTAGAGCTTATCAGCACCATCAGTACCATGGGTACGTTCCAGAAAATCTACCGACCTGAGATTTACAACGCGAACGCGGTTGCGGGTAACTGTTACCAACCAAACTTGAAAAACTTGGATCACTCGCTGACTCAAATCGTGTACGACCGTGAAGAACGAAGCCAGCTAGCTGTTGAACAAGGTAAATTCGCAGAAGAGAAGTTCATTAAGCCATACCAATCAGTTCTAGAGAACTGGTCGGCAAATTACGCACTTTAATCGTCTATTGCGCTCTCAAACCACCCAAGGATAGGCAATATTATTATGAAAACACTATTACCGACTTCAACAGCGGGCAGCTTGCCGAAACCGTCTTGGCTTGCACAACCAGAGACGCTTTGGTCGCCATGGAAACTTCAAGGCGATGAACTCACAGACGGCAAACAAGATGCGCTGCGTGTCTCTCTGCACGAGCAACAGCAAGCAGGCATTGATATTGTGAGTGACGGCGAACAAACACGTCAACACTTTGTAACGACCTTCATTGAACACCTGAATGGCGTTGATTTTGAAAAGCGTGAAACCGTTAAAATCCGCGACCGTTACGATGCGAGTGTACCGACGGTTGTAGGCCCAGTTTCTCGTCAGAAATCTGTGTTTGTTGAAGATGCGAAGTTCTTACGTCAGCAAACCGACCAACCGATCAAATGGGCTCTGCCGGGGCCTATGACCATGATTGATACACTTTACGATGCGCATTACCAAAGCCGTGAAAAACTGGCGTGGGAATTTGCAAAGATCCTCAACGAAGAAGCCAAAGAACTTGAAGCGGCAGGCGTGGATATTATTCAGTTCGATGAACCTGCGTTTAACGTGTTTTTTGATGAAGTGAACAATTGGGGCATCGCTTGTTTGGAAAGAGCCATTGAAGGGCTTAAGTGCGAAACAGCAGTCCATATTTGTTATGGCTACGGCATTAAAGCGAATACGGATTGGAAAAAGACATTAGGCACCGAGTGGCGCCAATACGAAGAAGTCTTCCCTAAGCTGCAGCAATCGAATATCGACATTATCTCTTTAGAGTGTTACAACTCTCATGTACCTCTTGAGCTGCTTGAGCTCGTACGAGGCAAGAAAGTAATGGTCGGTGCGATTGATGTTGCAACCGATTCGATTGAAACACCGGAAGAAGTGGCTAGCACTCTACGTGAAACACTTAAGTACGTTGATGCCGACAAGCTCTACCCTTGCACCAACTGCGGCATGGCTCCCCTACCTCGCGAGATAGCCTCAGCGAAGCTTAATGCGCTAAGTGCTGGCGCAGAGATCGTTCGTAAAGAGCTTTCAGCGTAACGCTTTCCTAAAGAACAAAAACTATGCCTTTAAGCCTAAGTATCATATTGATGCTTAGGCTTTTTGTTATGTGAGTTAATGAGCTTTACGCGCTGCTTACCAGGTTTTATCTAGGTCTTGAGCATATAAAGAGATCGCTCGTTGGTACTCTTTAATCGCATCGCTATTCGTCGTGGAAACTAAAAGCTCAAGTAACAGCGATGTCGCTTCTTTATGGCGACCTAGTTCGACACGCTAACATACGGCTCCATTCTTCTTTGCTCATTGCGCCTTTAGAAAGGTAAATATTGTGTTTCTGCATTGCACCTTTCGTGTATGAAAGCTTGATGAATGAGCCAATTTCAAACGGAAGAAAGCTACGCTGTAAAGTCACATCACAAGCAACGCCATTTAAACGTACATGACCGTTCGTGATTTCAAACGAGCTATCGCGAAGCTTCCACCACAATATTAGAATTTTTATTAATGGAGGAACACAAATTATCAGCCCTATGGTTACCAGCGATGAACGATCACCATCTAATATCCAATAGGCAAGACCTAATGCAATAACAATAAACAGCAACTCTGAAAATAAGTACTTAACAAAATTTAGTTGGATACGGTTATCCATGACACTCTCTCAATGATGACCCTAAAGGCAGCTCCATTTCAACGAGCCCTTTCACTTCAGACAACTGAGTAAAACCTTTTGATTGATAAAGCTTAATGGCGGGGTTCTCACTGAACACGCGCAACACTAACTGAGCCGATGCTTGATTGTTCGCATGTTCAATAGCCAAATCGAGACACTTAGAGCCAAAACCTTGACCTTGACAGTCAGCTAATATCTGCAAGTCCCTAAGAAACGTTGTACCACTAGCGTAACTGAAGCGAACAATACCAATACGGCGATCCCCCACATAAATTTCATAGTTATCCAGCTTATCCCAGCTGCGTAAAAACTGGCTATGACCCCAAGCGATTCCACGAGCTTGATAGTAACTCGCCATATTCGTTTTGGTGATCGATTCAGCGAACTTAGGCTCTGAACCTTTGACCAACCTTACTTCCATATTGTGTCCTTTGTTTTCAAATCACATCTGAGTACGGCATAGCAAAATGCCGCATATATTGAATCATTTTTAGGTACATACTGGTTTCACTTCCTTCCATTGTGTATCCCATTCTTCGCCTAACAAATTAGAAAGTTTTTCACAGTCGTATAGATAGCGAAGACTATCTTTACAGTACGAAGTAAGTATTTCAGTTAACTGACCAGACGCTTTTTCGTTGTCTTTGAGTTTTCCGTACATCATCAAACCAGTCCTAAAGGTGTCTTGATCGAGGTCAGAAGCTTGCTTCGATAACATCCCAAAGGAAATAGCGTTAATAGACAGGGCTAATGCAATCGCATCGCCTTCATCTCCCTCTAATTCACAAGCACTATAACGAGCTAACAAGTTCGATGTTTTAATTAATGGGGCAAGGTCTTTTGTATTGGCATATTTATAGGTTTCAAAACCTTGCCGCACCGCAGCTTTATGACTGTCTTTGATGCTCACAACATAGTCTGTCAAAACATGTAAGCTCGCATATGCGCCTAGCCCGAAAGCCACAATGAACACGGCGATTAATCTGATCACTTATCTCTCCTAAAAGAACCTTATGCTGGTCAATTTTAAACGGTGTCTTGTAGTAACAGCCCTACTTGCCATCGACCTTTTCTAGAAACCAACTTCCTTGGCACGGTCCATTGGTTAAGTACCATCGGCCATCAAATCTATTGCCACTGCCATGTGCGGAAAAGCGATAATCCCATTGCCGATGTTTAGCATATAAACGTAAGTCGCCGCTTTCCTTCACCCAACCCTCTAACGATGTTCCATTGTAGGTAAGCCTTAGAGTAGCCCTACCCTCACGAATAGTTCCGGTGATGGTTGTGCGTTCACACATATTATTGCCAGTGGTGTTAATACGGCGGCCTAGCCACTCACCGTCGAAATCGGTAGAAGGAACAAATTGGGGACTATCAGGAAGTTTAGGAAACGACTCGGAATTACTGGACCCGAACCACTGGAGTTCACGACCAACGAGGAAGAAGACGACAAAGCCGATTGATATCGCTATCACAAATCCCTTTTTCATTAGCCTCTTCCTAATCCGCTGACCTTAAGAAAAGAACCCTAACATAATGAAAAGTAATAACTTACCATCAATTTAATTAATTTTGATATATTCCACAAATTGCATTCAAATGTTGAATATAGAGAAAGCGGCATCGTACAAAAATGCCGCGTATTAAGAATCAATGATGTGCAGTGCCGAAAGCTCTGCACAGAAAAACCCTAACCTTCCAAGGCATTGCGCCAATACTGAACGGTTTTATCCGACACCAACCCTGTCTCGGTCGCCGCTGATACTAAAAAGTCACATAACCGAGCCGCAACCTCTTCATTACCCAACAAGTACAAACTGCGAATGGCTCGCGTTAACCTTAGCTGGTTATGGTCATGATTCTTTAACCATACGTGATTAGCCGGGCTAAGTGGTAACGATGAAGATATTTCACTCCCGTTTCGCTGCATACCCCAAAACTCAAGCATCAGGTCAAGCACTTGTAGATGAGCTGTGCGGAGCGCTTCTGAATTAGCAAAAAGCACCTTATCTTCTTGAGTAACCAACGGGGCATGTTGATTAAACTTAGTCCCCTCATCTATTGGGAAGAACACTTGAATGTACTTATGGTCATGCTCCAACCAAAAATGATTGTAAGCCAATAACTGTTCTATATTTCGACCAAATTTATCCGGCGCTTCACCAGATATAAAGCGAGCAATCTCACTCATTTTAAAATCCTACTGACTATAAACCCCCACTTGTGGGCGAATGCATTATTACGCAGTAAGCCGTGAAAAGCCTAGTCCTTTACGTTGTAAGTACCGATTTGGCTTAGAACTCCACGTCCCACGCGTTAGGAATCACTTTTGAATAATTTCGACTTACTTTTCTAACAAACGACACGGGAACTCTGCGACACATTTTAGCTCTGCTGTATGTTCAGGGAATCGTTCCTGAAGAAAACACAATGCATCCGTTGGCGTTGGCGTTGGCGTAGCGTATGAGTTTTAGACTAAAGCCAGCAACCAGTGTGTTAATAACTGAGTACCAAAACCTGAACGACTAAAAGAGGTAGGTAAAATAAGCAGCGAAAGATTACATCTTTCAAAGAAAAACCCTTCAGAAAGCGTCCTTCGGTGCATAGAATTTCAAGCGACTTACACTAGTGAATAATGTAAGTCGCTAACATAAGAGGCTAACGCAAGCGTCTGAACACAACCTGCTGGTCGAGCTCATCCTGATAGTCCGTGTAATCAAGCCCTTGATCAAATATGTACTCAGTGACAAGAGTACGAATGCACTCAACCAATGTGCTTGCTTGCCAAGGCTTTTCAAAGTAACGGTCGATGCCTGCTGCATTAATCGCATTGATGGTATCAGTATGAGTGGCCTGCCCCGTAAGAAGAATTTTCTTGGTATTCGGAAAGCGACTGTCATGGAACACTTCAGTGAGTAACTCCACACCCGTTTTCCCTGGCATCACATGATCAGACACGATGACGGTAATGTGTTCGCCTTCTGCGTCAAGTTCATCAATGAGATCAAGCACTTCTTGCGCTGATTCACAATCTTCAATATTCAGCCAACTCGCCAGCGGCTCTAAATCTTGTATCACTGCGCTCAGTACTTCTCTCTGGTCATCGACACAGATTAAATTAAGCTTCTCCATGTTCACCCTCTATTGGTAACTTGATTCTAAATACAGTTTTAGAAGCATCACTTTTCACAATGATACTTCCGCCATAACCTGCCACAATCCGCTTAACTACTGATAAACCCAAGCCCAATCCAAACGATAAACCACCTTTTTTAGTGGTGAAGTTGGGCTGAAATACCTTTCTACGAGTCGTCTCGTCTATCTCAGGGCCGTTATTCGCGATCGTAACTAATATCCTTTTCTTACTTAATCTGGTTTGAATCTCTATTGCGGCATCGTCTGAATTCGACATTGCATCACAAGCATTCTTTACAATGTTGACCCAAATCTGAACGAGCTCTGTTTTCGAGCCTTTAAAAGACGGTAAATCCGCAGGGCTCAATCGCACAGACACTCTACGTAACTCACTTTGTAGCAACGATAAGGCATGGTTAATGGAGTCGTTAATATCAACCGCTTCTTCGGTGTCGATATCAACTCTGCCAAGTTGTTTAACCGATTTTACGATGCCGACGGTGTGTCTAGATGCCAAACGCAAATCATGTAAATCACAGCCCATCTGCCAAAAACGAATCGCTTCTTCTGGTTTTTTCAGCCAATGCTTTGAAATAACGTCTGTTGCAGATAAAGCATCAATTGGAATCGCCTTTGCAAGAGAGCGAGCAATGTTTTTGTCTAAACCATATTTTCTTTCAAATTGTCGCCCACGTGTTCGTGCTTCTGACGACGACGTTTTCTGACCATGCATTAACCCAAAATCGAAAAATTGACTGGCTTCTGGATGCACTTCTTCAAGCAGATCCATGATGACCGTTTCAAGTCGACCAGATTTACTATTTACGACACCAATAGCGTTGTTAAGCTCATGAGCAATCCCTGCAGCCAATTGACCCAAGGTCGTCATTTGCTCAGCAGTATGTAACTTCTCTAGCGCTTTTTGTTTCGCTATCGCTTCTTGTGTTGCGCGGCGTTGACGACGCGACAACTCATTGACAATTACAGGTGTGAACTGTGCGGTAAGAGGACCAAATTTACGTTCATCTTCTGCAGGCGTGTCTTTATCGATCCACGCTAACTCAACATCGGTTTTAGCAACAACCGTTGAAGATGCTGTCCAATTACCTGAAAAGAAGCTATGAACGCCTATAAAAGCCCCACTACCCGCGCTAAATACTCGCACTTGCGGTGTATTCGCATCGGTATAAAACCCTTCCAGTTCTCCACTAAACACATAATATAAACGAGTGTTTAACGCTGATTGTTCAATAATGGTGTTACCGGCACAGCACGTCACCCGACGTTCTGTTTGATTAAAATAGCGCTCGATCAGTGCTTCTAGCTTTTGTTGATACACGTATCGTTATCCTATGTGACCAATTGAATGTAGCACCCACACCATAACAAAACTCAGTAGCACACCAACCACACCCAAAATAATACCGATTCTGGCCATTTGATTACTTTGCACATGACCAGTGGCATGAGCCAACGCATTCGGTGGCGTACTGATTGGCAGCGACATACCTAATGAAGCGGCAAAAGTCACAACCAAAATTAACGTTAGCTCACCGCCTAGTGGCGTGAGTGAAGCCATAGACGAACCTAATGCCGCCATAATTGGCATTAACAAGTTAGCCGTTGCGGTATGAGACATAAAGTTTGCCATTACCAAACACAAGAACGCCGCTCCGAACAACACCACATAGGGTGAGTAGCTATCAAACGGAATACTGTGTACCACGAGCTTTGCTAAGCCAGTTTTATCGAGCGCTAAACCAAGCGCAATACCACCTGATACAAGCCACAATACGTCCCAAGAAATTTTCTTCAGGTCTTCTTTATTGATGATCCCTGTGAGTGAGAACACAGCGACAGGAATCAGAGCGACGGTGTAAGAGTTCATGCCATGGCTTGAACCCATTAACCAAAGAATGATGGTCAGCGCAAAAGTGACGTACACCGCAATGGCTTTAGGCGTTTTAAGGAATTTACCTTTGATGCTTAGCTCGATTTTCTTTTGGTCAGCTTTGTACATAAAGCCTATTAAAAACCACGCTAACGCCATCATAATCACAACAAACGGCACACCAAATGCCATCCATTCACCGAACGTAATGAGGTTATCGCCAACTAAATATTTAAGTGCGATAGCGTTCGGAGGGGTACCAATCGGGGTACCAATGCCACCGATGTTAGCGGCAACAGGTATACAAAGCGCAAACGCTACACGACCGGGATCTTTCGGACCAAACACAGCCAGTACCGGCGTTAAAATAGATAGCATCATTGCCGTTGTTGCCGTGTTAGACATAAACATCGAAAAGATACCGGTGATCAGCATTAAGCCGAGCATCACAAACTTTGGGTCTTGTCCAAATGGCTTCAATAATACACGGGCTAAGTTTACGTCTAATCGATACTTAGTGGCGGCCATCGCTAAGAAAAAACCACCCAAAAACAGCATGATGATTGGGCTGGCGAATGTCGCCATGATGTCGCTGTATTTTAACAACTCACCAAAATGTTCCTGCCCATGCTCAAACCTTAAAAAGATCAGCCCTTTATCCGACAACATCAACAATTGCAGAACGATAATAACAACAGACGTCGCGTAGATCGGGATGGGCTCGAACACCCAGCACAATGCCGCTAATAAAAAGATCGCGATAACGCGTTGTTGAATAATCGTAAGGCCTTCAAATGGAAACGCTGATAGCGGCATTACGAGGATAATGAAAGGAATTAAAATAGGGATAATGTATTTAATATAGGGGCGCATAGCACAAAACTCTTCCTGAGATAACAACTACTTAGAAATTAGATTTAAAGTTCTAATTTAGATCCGACAACGAATTATCGACCTCTTATCACTATCTCACTATCGGCTAGATCAATGATTACGTAATCACGATATCCCCTTTTTCAATTCTGTGCGCTACCTCTACGTTTGTATGCCATTTATTGTTGCAATTAAATTCAGGAGAGTGGTTTCTGCGTTTCTAGTCATAATCCGTTCCGGTTATTCTAGGTACTGTCAGAACAGATCAGTCGCTTAAGTCATGTCCATAAATTGAGGACCGCTTCTGAGTAACCTCTCAAATATATGAGTTAGACTTACTCGGATTGTGCGTGGTTTTGCATTTCCTTTTGCCGTAAGTTTATTTTCAAGCTCGCTTAGTAGAGCATGGAAGAAATAATAAAAAGATACCTATTCTCCCCCGAAAACAGTTCTACACAACACAACTTTCGACCGGCTAATAACATGACTATTGTTACATCTAAAAAACGTCCTACCGTTGGCATTGTGCTGCCTATGCTCAGTGGCTTCTACATGGGCGAGCTAAATGCAACCCTTAGAAGGCTTGCGAAAAACCATAAAGTCAATCTGATCTTCATCCGCTCGGGTGAGCGAAAAGATTTTAAACTTCCTATATATTTTAATCATCTCGATGCCCTTGTGGTCGTTCTCCATGCAGCGACAGTAAAGTTGATCGAAGAAGCTATAAACGCAAACATTCCAGTCATTTCTATTGGAGCAAGCTATGCGCCGCTGCCCGTTGAGCAGTATTATAGTGTGCAAAGCGATGGTGTCACTAAGCTCTATGAATGGTTACAAAGTCAAGGACACGAAGAAATCGGCTTTTGTGGCGATCTCACTGTTAATGATATCAGGTCTCGCTTCAAAGCGTATCAACGCACGGTGATTGATCATAAAGGCTCATTCAACCAACGCCATTTCTTCCGCGTGTCGAATTGTTCTCTATCTGGGGGACGAGAAGCCGCAATAGAATTTATACAGCGTAAATCCAAATGCACTGCGGTTATCTGCGCAACTGACCACAATGCTGTAGGTATGATGGAGCAACTGTCTCACAGCAATATCTCGGTACCTGACGATGTCGCCATCGTAGGCATTGATAATATTTTCGTCGGTCAACAATTCAATCCCAAGTTAACAACAGTAGACCAACAGCTTGAGCTTCTAGCGACGCAAGTATTTCACCGCGTGTTGGAACGTATTTCTGGGAAGCCTTTTAATAATGCCAATAATAGTGTCCCGCAAAAGCTCATCGTTCATCAGTCTTGCGGTAACACAAACCCAGATCTCGAACATAAAGAAGATATCAACTCAACTCGCCAAATCCTCTTAAATGTGCAAGGGCGTTCTCCCGCTGAGATATTCGAAAATTTCTATTCACAAGCACAAGGAGGTTTTGACTCAATTAGAGATGCTCAAAGCCTTTACGGAAACAATCTTGACTGGGCCTGTCTCGCTGAGTGTAATTCGGAGCAATACACTATTAGGAAATGGGTAGAAAAAGGCATGACTCAGCCAACTACCCTACCGCAACAAACAGATATTCAAGACGATATTCGCAATTTCCCATTTTTCGAACGCTATGATCATTTCGTTGCTTCCATTCTTCCTATCAACTCAGGGCAAGAAGATCACTGGAAGCTCGTCGCTGTTGTTGATTCATTGCAAGATCACCAAGATATCGGTACACAATCGGTATTCAACAATTATTTAGATATGCTCGCACTGTTCATCGAGCGCGACGAGCTTATCAATACAAGTAACAATCGTCAGAAGAACTCCCAACAGTTGTTGCAACAGCTCAAAGTAGTATCTAACAGCTCAAACGATGGTATCTGGGATTGGGACTTACTAACCAATACTCTTGTCTGGAACAGTCGGTTAACCAAAATGATTGGCTGTCAAGATACCTTTTCTGATCGTAAGTTAGGATGTGACCATCTGTTCCAATATATACACTCAGAAGACTTAGAACTTCTCGAGTCCGCCATTCATAACCACTTAAACGAAGAAGTACCGTTCAAATGTGAATTCAGGATGAAGACGCAACATCGCGGATATATCTGGGTTCATGCCAATGGCTCAGCGGTTCATAATGCAGAAGGGCAGGCTGTGCGCTTCATTGGCTCAATGACGGATGTAACTCAAGAGCGAGAAGATGCGGAAAAGATTCAACACATGGCGTATTATGATGCGCTTACTGGCATCGCTAATCGCCGGAAAATAATGGAAAGCATCGCGCAACACATTGTGAATCGACCTAACCAAAAACGCGCGGTCATGTTGATGGATCTTAACCGTTTTAAGATTATCAACGACTCTTTTGGTCATCACGTCGGTGATGCACTTCTTTGCCACGTGACCAAACATATTCAGAACGTGCTATCAAGTGAACACCTTGTCGCACGTTTGGGAGGTGACGAATTCTTGTTTTTGTGTAATGTCAGTTCCGAAGCAGACATCAACGCACTCGCCACGCAGATTTTAAATGCCGTTCAAAATCCATTGATCGTTGATGATATTGAGATTATCAGCCAAGGAAGCCTAGGCATCGCTATGTATCCTTATGATGGCGTAAGTGCCGAAGAATTAATTAAGCAGGCCGACATTGCCATGTATCAAGCTAAAAAGCTGGGAGGACAAAGCTATCTCAACTTTCAAAGGTCAATGGCAAAAGAGACGGAAAACATAATCGAAATAGAGCACCAACTCAGTCGTGCCATCGCTCAACAAGAAATAAAGGTGCACTACCAACCTCAATATTGTGGGCAAGATGAAAAGATTACTGCTGTTGAAGCACTAGCAAGATGGGAATCTCCAACATTGGGGGATGTCCCTCCTGACCAGTTTATCGAGGTTGCTGAATCAGCTGGCCTAATCAGCAAGCTTGGTGAATGTATCATTCATCGAGTTTGTAAGGATGTTGAAGGATCTGAATGGCTACAAACCATGAGCCATATTTCCATTAATATCAGTGCAAAACAGCTGATACAGCCTCACTTCGCTCAAGAAATCATTCGAACTATTCGCCAATACCAGCTTCCTTTGACGTTATTCTGTATTGAGATAACCGAGTCAGCAGCAATTGTCGATTACGAGTTATGCATAAACTCACTTAAAGAACTACACGATGTAGGAATTTCTATCTCTCTTGACGATTTTGGCACGGGATTCTCTTCTCTATCTTTACTAAAGCAACTTCCACTAAGTGAAGTAAAGATCGACCGTTCATTTATCTCTGACATAACTCAAGGGCAGACCAACTTAGACTTCGTCAACACTATGATCATGATGGGTAAAAGCTTGGGCTATCGTGTTGTAGCTGAAGGGGTGGAAACTGCTGATCATAACCAACGCCTAAACGGACTGGGGATAGATCTGCTGCAAGGTTATTACTTCAGTAAACCTCGACCATTAAGTGAACTGGAATCAGAAGTGGCTATCAAATTGACTAGAGCTTAACCGTGGCACAACGGCATTATTTAAAAGTAATGCCATTCTTATTCACGCTTTGCGTTAACTTTACTGCCTATTGGCAGGTTAACGGAATAAAAATGAGCGTAAACAGTAGATGACATAAAGGTCGTTTAGAACCACAGATAGACCTCGTTGAGATGCCTTATCTGGACTACGACAAACAGACGTACTACCCCAATCAGACAGTTATCTTCTGGCCTCGCTACCGCTGGGGCGCAGGCGGGAATGCTGTCGCATCGTTTGCACCAGTCACTATTTCGCCAACAGAGTAAGTCGTTTCTTATTGAGTTAGGGCTTAATCGCTAGGCCCTAACTCTTCATTATCGAAGGTAAGTAAAACACAAGAGACCTACTCAGAACCTAATTACAGGGAGTAATCAAACACAATGATGTCTTCTAAAAGCGGACGAAACACATCTTTCAGCGCATCATGCTCAGGGTGCGGAAGGTAATTCTGACGGCCTTCTTCATCGGCGAACGTCATTAACACCGAGTGGGTATAACCTTGATTCTTGTTTTCAGGGCTGTCATTTAATCCCCATTCTATTGAAGTGACCCCTTCAACCTTGTTTGGCATCGCTTCAAACAACATCTTTAGTTTTTGAACCTCTGAAGCCTCAGCGTTTTCTTTAAACTTAATCAGTAGAATATGACGAATCATTCCCGTTTCTTTTTGAGTCATTCCTAGTCCTTTCGAGCGTTCGCTTACTGGTTTGTAATGCTTAACCAACACCTAATAGCGATCTAAATTAGAGAACAACAAAATGCCACACGTTACACAACATGCCAAGGCTAGATCGCTAGAGTTTATAAAATACTCCACAACCCAATAACGAAAAATGCTGCACCCGAGGGCCCAGCATTTCTCATGACAATGGTAAGCACATCTTTAACGTTAATCACGACGACCTGTAAGCTGGATCGTTTGGTCTTGATCAACGTTCTTTTGGAATTTTATTCCGCCATTAGCGGCGTCATTTCTTCCTTCAAGCACTGGATCAGATACAACACGCTCAGCCTTTACTTGATTGCCTTCGCTTCTCATCATATCGAGAGTACTCGCATAAGTACCGTCAGCCGCGAAAGCCGTGTTCATAGATAAAGCCATCAATCCAAGTGCGATTAACTTGTTCATACATCACCTCATTGTATTTCTAATTCTTTGTTCGTTTGGTATCTGTGTTTTTGTTGGGGTAACTTTAACAATCGAACATGAACCATAGATGTGAGCTATGTGATGAGCTGCCGCCGCTCGCAAAAAGACGCACCTTTGAATCAGTGGTTATTCCAAATGTTGAAATCTACCCTGAAAAACAAACAAGCGTAGTTCAGCTTTTAACGGGTTAACTACTTAAAGGCTTAACTGCCTAACTCCCCTACCATCCAAAAAAAGAAAAGGCTCCCGAGGGAGCCTTTGATTAGGGTTCTAGTGACTATTCGCTTATGTTTTTATTTTAAAATGCTTCTTCGAGCGTTTGTTCGTTCTTTTTTTCTGTTTGTTTTTCAACGGTTTCAACCTCTTTCAAGCGCGCAGTGAAGTGTCTTAACACCGGCGGCTCGTAGGTAAAATCGAGCCCTTTCACTTGTCCTGCATTCTCTTTCACTTTTTCGAATGCTTCGATAATGAAGTCCATGTGTGTTTGTGTGTAGGTCGCGCGAGGAATGGTAAGGCGCAACAACTCAGCAGGACATGGGTGTTGTTCACCTGTTGCTGGGTCGCGTCCTTGCAGCAAAGACCCAATCTCAACCGCTCTGATACCCGCGACTTTATAGAGTTCGCACGCCAAAGCATGTGCGGGAAACTGACCAGCCGGGATATGAGGCAGCAATTTACCCGCATCGACAAACGCAGCATGACCGCCTGCTTGCTGGCACACGATGCCCATCGCTTCTAAGCCATCAACAAGGTATTGAACCTGGCCAATACGGTACTCTAACCAATCTTGGCGCATGCCGTCATAAAGGCCAACCGCAAGACGCTCCATCGCGCCACCTTCTAAGCCACCATAGGTTGGGAAGCCCTCTTGCACCACACACAAGGTTCGACACTCTGTGTACACATCCATGAAAGCGTCGTCTTTAAAGCACAACAAGCCGCCCATTTGTACCATGGCATCTTTCTTGGCAGACATAGCTAAACCATCCGCGTATTTGTAAGACTCACGCGTGATCTGTTCGATTGTCCAATCCTGATAACCCGCTTCACGTTGTTGAATGAAGTAGGCATTTTCTGCGTAGCGTGCCGAGTCCATGATCACAGGAATATCGTACTTCTGAGCGATTTCATACACGGCTTTTAGATTGGCGATGGACACTGGCTGTCCACCAGCAGAGTTACAAGTAATGGTACTCACAATGTAAGGAACATTGGCCGCGCCCGCTTCTAAGATCGCTTCTTCCAGCTTCACCACATCGAAGTTGCCTTTGAAGTCCGCATTCACTGAGGTATCGAACGCTTCTTTGGTATAAACGTTCTTCGCCACACAGCAATTCACTTGGGTGTGACCTTGTGTTGTATCGAAGAAGTAGTTCGACAAGGCGACCATTTTGCTGCGATCGAGCCCTTTCTCCATTTCACGCTTCTTAATAAGAACCGGAATGTAGATCTGCTCTGCACCGCGTCCTTGGTGTGTTGGAATCGTCAACTCGTAACCGAAGATATCCTTAACCGCATTCGACAATGCGTAGTAACTGCGGCTACCACTGTAAGCTTCATCACCCATTAACATCGCGGCTTGCATACGCTGAGTGATAGATCCTGTTCCGCTGTCTGTCAGTAAGTCGATAAACACATCATCACTGTCGAGCAAAAATGGGTTCATGCCCGCGTCGACAATGGCTTGTTCACGATAGGCGCGAGTTGTTCTTTTTACTGGCTCTACAACACGAATACGAAACGGTTCTGGTAGATGTTTGAAGTTTTCCATAATAATACCTTTCAATACATTCCGATCAGGTCGAAATGTATTTTCTTTAGATGTCACGAGTCCTCACTATTAAATTAATAGTTCCGTATAAAGATACACAGAAAATTAACAGTGAAAATAAACAAATTAAATAATGACTTATTAATCAAACCTAAACAGAGGCTAAGATAATTAGCGATAACGACAAAAAACGAATACCCTACACGGAATAATAAGTGCGACATTCATACGTTCAAAGGTTATCAAAGCTGCTGATAGGTAAACAAAGCTCGCTGCTTTGCTGGCGCGTGACGCCTAGAGGGTACTACTCAGAAGAAAGGTGGAACGAGAGTTGGTGATCTAAGGTATACCAAGCTAACAAGGTTAGCCAAGTTGTTGATTGCCATTTCAGATACATGTTCACAATATATCCCTACGTTGAAATCAAGATGATCCGAAGTTTAAATATAGTGCAATTGTTTTATAAATACAGCTTAAAAAAGTATAAATGTGATCAATATTTAGAATGATGATTAAATACGATAGCGTGTTATATAAAATGTGAATCACAGCTGTTTATATACTATTAAACTAGTTCAGCGAGAACCTTAATAATATCAAATCCCTTTTGAAATCAACACCTCTCTAATAAGGGGCGAAGATAGCTGTTTTCTAAAAAAGCCATCATCTAATAAAGCCAAGATCCAAAACTCGCCGATCTAGAAAAGATAAATTCTGATGAGGCTCAAACCTCACCAGAACCGTATTCGCAGTGAATGACTTACTTCTTCTTCACGGCTTGCTTGATGGCCATTTCAGCCAGTTTTGGTGTCGCCGCTTTCAATACGCTGGGTGCCACCTTCTTACCCACTTTGACTGCTTTATTCAGTTGGCCTTTAACCGACGAGCCTCTTTTCATGGCTTCTAAACGTTGGCGGTTTCTCTGAACGTTATTTGCGTCAGCGATACGCTCTATCAACGTCTGCCTTAAAGTATCTAAACCAAACTGTACCTTTTCTGGCGCAATCGCCAGCGGTAATACGATATCGGTTTGCAGCAATATATGATTGTATTCGAGCGCTTGAGCAATGATCTTCGCTTTGGTCGATGTTGGATTCTCTAAGTCATACGGCGGTTGCCAATCGTCTACAGGCTTTAATCTGTCTACCTGATTCACAACCGACACCACAATCGGCTTCTTGCGTGAGATGTTGTTAGGATCGTCATAGAAAGCATCAAATCTATCTTTCAATTGCTTATCCAAATCACGCGCAGATTGATTAGCTTTAAGCACCCATAACACCACATCGGCTTGGGTCATCTCTTTCAGCATTAAGGCTTCGGTTTTAGGATTGCCATCAAGCCCTTGAAGATCAACCACGCGAACATCATTGTCGTCGACAAACGCGTTGTAAACCGTTGAAGTGTCGGTTGATGGCAGTACATCCACTTCGGCAACCAGCTCTTGCTTAAGGGCATTAATCAGTGAAGATTTACCAGAGCTCGTTTGCCCCACCAGCACGATTCGCACGGGCTCTAACTCTGGAGCAAAGCGTTGTTCGTCGAGTTCAGACACATCGGACGCTTTCAATGCTTCATCTTCAATGCTGAAACGTCCGCTATAGAGATCAATCGCCACCGCCGCAACTTCATCTAATAAGGCTTGTTTGGCGGCGTATTGCATGTCATCAACCACACCTCTTGTCATTGAAGATGTCGCTTGCTCTCGTCCTAAATCAGAAATCACCTTGAGTGGATTCAAATACAAGTTTTTAAGGTGGTTACCCCAAATAGCCGCTTTGAAGATCTTCTGTCCTAGCTCACCGTATTTATCGTAGGCTTCGTAGCCCGCTTTGATGTAAGAAACCTTGAGATACTCAATGCCGGGGATATGCTCTCGCACTACCAATTTGTAGCGTCGGCTGACCTCTTCGAACAGCTTTAGCCCTTCAGGAATCGAAAAATCGAGTGATTTCTTATCAAACTTTTTCGCAACAAATTCAAGTACCTCTAAACCGGTTTGGTCTAGGTTACCCCACTCTATGTCGACCATTAATTGTTGGCGTACATGGTGTTTTGAATCATTCCAGATCGACAGCTCTTTTTGAGACCAATCAGCCGAAGCCTTAACCAATGCATCGTTGATATCAGCTTTTTTATGCTGTGATTCAGCTTCAGCAGTATCCTCGCCAAGGCCGCCACTCTCTTTATTCGAGAAAGACTCTTTATTTGAAGAGCGGCTTGAAGAACGGCTAGAAATGAATAAAGGAATGGTGAACACCAAGGTACTCACGGCAATGGCAATCGACATTTCGAGTAGATAACCGTATTTGATCGCCAAGAAGACACCAAAACCCATCATGATAATACTTGGGAAGATCGCCGAAATCAGGGCAATGCCCCAGCGTCCGCTCGATAGCACCGCCAGTAATCGAAATAGGTTTCTAATTTTCTTCATAACCCGACGCCGCCTTTCCTTTTTTCAGAGATTCTTTGTAGATCTTCTGCATCTCTTGTTCAGACACTTCTTCACCTTTGTTCTTATGATAGAAGTAAAAACAAGCCGCGCGACCTAAACCATAAGAGGTGCCGAAACTCATTGCCGCTGCAGCCACCGCCCCTACCGTTTGACCATAAACTGGAATCAGCTTTATCAACTGTCGAGTGCCCAGCTTCATTCCGTATTGCAAAGCAAAGCTGCTTCCCAGAGTGCCTATCAACTCACTAAAGACTCTCTTATTCCATTCGACCCCATATTGATTGGCCAAGCTGTGAAGCATTTTGGCTTGAATCGCAGGTACCGACACCAAACCAACACCCGGAATCAGGTCACTCGCTGCGGCACTTCCTGCATACCAAAGCACTTCGTTTTCTACTTGATCAAAGTTGGCTTCTTCTTGCGTGGAATGTTCTTTGTCTTGCACCATCATTCCTATCACCGGAAGAATACTGCTCAGCTTTTCTAACAAGATGTCATAGTTGTAAACCGCTTCGCTGTTAGACATAGCGTTGTCATCCGTTTCGAAATCGACCGCTACCGATTCAAACTCTTTACCCCAAGCCTTCTCTACTTGGTTGGTGTTGAACTGAATTTGCCTTGCTCGATCTGGTTCACTGGAAGACAACACCGCCGTATGAACCAGCAACAAGTGTTTAATCTTCTTCTGTTTCTTAATCTGTTTTAGAGCCGTAAGCACAGCGGATTGTTCAGGTTCGTCGGCTTTCATTACAACGACTAACGCATTACCTGCCTGACCAATCTCTTCCAAATCCTCTTTCGCATCGTAATTCGCTTCGCTGAGTCCTCTGGTATCAAGAAACCTCATCACGGGTTTGTCTTGCGGAAACTCATACGACATCGCCGTCATGGTACAAGGCGCAAAACCATTGCCCACTTCTACAGAAGAGTCGCCCGTGACCGCTTGAATAAACGATGACTTGCCCGCCCCCGTTTTGCCCAACAGCCACAATGTAGGAAGATGCTTGCGCTGATATTCATGAGCCTGAGTCAAGTCTGGGTTCTTGCTCGGATTAATGAAATCTTTTATTTGATCAAACATGTTTAGAGTAACGCTCACTTGATGTTGAGATTCGAGTTGATGACAAAGCAATACTGACTTATATAATCACAAATCATATTAAACTTATGTTTGTTCAGTCGCACAGGTTTACAATGCCTAAACGCTTGTTTTTATTTGCGCGCTCATTTTTATAGACGCTTTTTTATACGTACGGGTATCATCGTATTGATTCGGGTACCTAACGAACATCAACAAACACAGAGAGCTCAAAGAGAAGTATGGAACAAATTTATTTAGCTGGCGGCTGCTTGTGGGGTGTACAAGAATTTATTAAGTACGTTCCTGGTGTTATCAGCACAGAAGCAGGCCGTGCTAATGGAAGCGCCCAGCCAACAGAGAACAAAACGACACAAAGCGACGGCACACAAAGCGATTACAATGGCTACGCGGAGTGCGTACAAATTGAATTTGATCCAAACATCACGTCAGTCACGATTTTGATGGAACACTTGTTTGAGATTATCGACCCTTACAGCTTGAATAAACAAGGTGTCGATGTCGGAGAGAAATACCGCACAGGTGTATACAGCACTAATGCAGAACACTTAACCGAAGCTAAGCACTATATTTCTTCAAGAGATGATGCCGACCGTATCGCTGTTGAGGTGTTGCCGTTGACCAATTATGTTGCCAGCGACGACATCCACCAGCATCACTTAAGTGACTTCCCTGAAGATCACCACTTATGTCATATCCCTTGGGATCTACTGCATAAGTATAAATCACAGTAGTCTCGACGTAAGATTGAGATGATCACGACCTAAGATCGATAAAGCCTCAACAGACATTATCTGTTGAGGCTTTTTAAGTGTTATGGTCAGGACAGCTATCGTGAATTGATTTGGTAGCTCAAGCCATTAACCTTTAGCCATTAGCCATTAGCCATTAACTAATAAATTACTTAGTCGTATTCTCAAGCAAGTAGTCTGGGCCCGCTGTTTCAGCTGTCACAACCGCAAGTTTAGACACGTCTGCGCCTTCATCTTGGTAAGCGTTAATGCCATTTTCTACAACGACTTTTGGTAGCTCAACCGAGTAGCCTTCGATCAGTTCAGAATCCGTTACTTGACCTACGTAAGTTTCGTCTGTGTAGGTTGCGCCAACTAGTGGGAAATCTTGCGTTGCACGGACACTTACAAATTCAGGTGACTGCGAGTTATCAACCACATTGTGTTTAAACGCCACATCAACACCCGCATAAATGCCTTCCACTTCTGCGTTGTTGAACAGGCTTACACGGTGACTTTGGTTGCCGTAAACAATGCCCCACTCAGTATCAACTAGAGAGTTATTCTCGATCGTGATGTTTTTCGGTGTCCACTGCTTATTAAGCTCTTTGCCTTTCACCGATTGATCTAGCTGCTCACCATTCGCTACGTCGATGATGCCCGTGTTAATAACAATGCCGCCACGTAGGTCAGCGTTGCCTTCAATCACACCATCACGACCACGAGTGTTGGCAATGTAGTTATTGCGAATCACATGATCTTCATCGTAGATACGAATGCCGCCCGTTAGGCGCTTTCCATTGCCAAGAATCATGTTGTTCTCAACTGTGTTGCCTTTACCGTGGCGCAGTGAAATAAGAGCTGCACTTTGGAAGATCGTGTTGCCTGAGATCGTGTTGTCGCCCGACTTAATCGAGATAAGCTCACGCTCACCATCCATATCGATCATTAGGTTGTTCACGAACTTAGAACTTGAATCCCACTGTGAGGATTTAGAATCACCAATACGGATCGCTTCCCAGCTGTTGCCGTTGTAACGAATCGCTTCTTTGATGTCGAATTCGTTGAACTGGTTAGGCTTTTGATCCATGAAGATGTTATTTGCGATCAGGTGGTTGTCAGCTGTGTCATCTTTTTGTACACCAATCAAAGTGCCGCGTTTTTGCTTACCTTCGAAACGGTTGTTGATGACTTTGCCGTCTTTACCCCATAGAGAAACCCAAAGGTACTTTGGATACTCAGAACGACGCTCGTCTGGCTCGTACGTGTAATCGTGGTTGAAGTAGTAGAATGTTGAGTTTTGAAGCGTATTGCCATTACCCATCATACGAACTGCACCAAAGCGTTCTTTAGGGCCGCCTTCAGTAAATACCAAGCCATCAAGCGTGATGTCATCGCCTTTCAGTTCAAACTGAATCAACCCCGTGATCCACGCAGAACCTGCTTGCTCTGCCTTGATAGTGATGTCATTCGCCGTGATCGTCACTTGACCTAAGTTCGCGTATTTACCGGCAGGGATAACCACTTCGTCGCCATCTTTTAGGTTTTCAAATTGTGCTTTAAGCGCAGCCACTTGCTCTTCCGAAGCAACGGCTAAAGTGTCGCCATCTACCTCTGTTAAGCGGTCACTGCTCAATAGGTAACTACGGTCAATTTCGCTAACAGCAGGCGTAGCTTGTTCAGCGACACTGACTACGGGTGCTGTTTTTTCTTGTGTTGTACAGCCTGTTGCAAAAGCGAGTGTGAACGCGCTAATAATGCTTACCGATAATAGTTTTTTGTTCATCGTACATCTCACATTAAAGTTTGGATTATAAAAATGACGACCACCCGTTCAGGTGGCCGTGATGTTATTTAGGATGCGTATTAAATTAGCCTTCAGCTGGAGTCACTTCGTCTTGTTGCTCGACTTTGTCATCGACTGCTTTAACAAGTAACAGACCAACAGAGAACACAATCAAGCCACACAGAACGAATACCATGCGTCCCCACATTGGGTTTGGCAGTACGAACATAGTCATTACGCCCACACCCGCTACCGCGATAAGTGAACCCAACATACGACGTTGCTTGTTATCCAGTTTCTTCTGTTCATTACTTTCAGCAACTAGTGGCGTCGCTAGGTTGTTGAAGAACTTGTCTACGTCTTTCTCACGGTGCTCAGCAAGAGGCTTGTAGAACAGTGTTGAAAGAACAAAGAAGCCAGCAGTAAATATGATGTGACCGATAAGGCCGATAGCCACTTTCAGGTCAGCCCACTCACGGCCAGTTAGTTCATTTAGACCGAACCAGTTTTGAATCATGTCCGCAGTGATAACGAAACCAACGAAGTAAGAAACCACACCACCTACAACTAGCGTGCCCCAACCTGCCCAATCCGGTGTTTTACGGATGAAGAAGCCACAGAATGCTGGAATTGTCATTGGGAAGCCGATCAATGCGCCCACGTACATCATGGTGTCGAAAAGGCTCAGACCTTTAAGAGAGTTGATGAACAGAGCAACCAAGATGATCGCGATACCGAAGAAGGTAGACGTTAGTTTAGAAACAACCATTAGCTCTTTCTCTGTCGCTTTAGGACGAAGAATCGGCTCGTAGAAGTTCTTAACGAAGATACCTGAGTTACGGTTTAGACCTGAGTCCATTGAAGACATTGTTGCTGCGAACATAGCGGCAATCAGAAGGCCAACCATACCTGCAGGCATGTATTCTTGAACGAAGTAAAGGTAAGCGAAGTCAGCGGCTTTGCTGCCAGCTTCTGGGTAAGCTGCTGCTAAATCAACACCTTGACCTGCCATGAACCAAGAAGGCATGAACCAGATGATTGGACCAAGCGTCATTAGTACACAAGCAAGTAGAGCTGCTTTACGTGCGTTATTTGAATCTTTCGCAGCAAGGTAGCGGTAAGAGTTAAGCATGTTGTTGGTGATGCTGAACTGCTTTAAGAAGATGAACACAGCCCAGATGCTGAAGATGCTCATGTAGTTCAGGTTATCACCCGTAATGAATGAATCTGTTGGGAAGTCGTTAACGATCTGCGTAACGCCGCCACCGTGGTAAATCGCAACCACAGCACACGTCACCGTTACCGCCATGATGATAACCATCTGCATAAAGTCAGATGCGATTACCGCCCAAGAGCCGCCTGTTACTGACATTACTAGTACAACCAGACCCGTTAGGACAATCGTCGTTGTCATATCAAAGCCGAAGATACCCGATGCGATGATTGCTAGACCATTCAACCAAATACCTGCAGAGATAACGCTGTTTGGCATACCAGACCAAGTAAATACTTGCTCATTCACCTTACCAAAACGCATACGAATCGCTTCAATTACCGTCACAACACGCAGTTGACGGAACTTCGGAGCGAAGTAAAGGTAGTTCATTAGGTAACCGAATGCGTTCGCGATGAAGATAATCGCTACGGCAAAGCCATCGGTAAAGGCTTTACCTGCTGCACCAGTAAATGTCCAAGCACTGAACTGGGTCATAAATGCGGTTGCACCTACCATCCACCACAGCATATTACCTCCCCCACGGAAGTAATCACTTGTCGTACTTGTAAACGTTCGAAACATCCACCCTATCGCAATTAAGAATAGGAAGTAGATGCCAACTATCAGGGTATTGAGTTCCATCGTTAGACCTTTTATTTATGTTTTTTTGTTGAGGTCACTATAAATAAATGGCAAGCATATTTGTACTACAATAATCCAAATGCGTGACAATGATCTTACAGTCTGACACTCAATTAATCATACAAGTGATCGAGTTCAAAGTTGCACCACCTAGGAGCGCAATTCCTCAAGTCAGTGCAGTTATCCGCACTAAATTTCGACCAAAACCCCGAAAAACATGAACAAAGTCTCTAAAAATCGAAGATTCATCGTTAAAAACTATTATTCTTGACGATCAAAGCTTAAAGAAGAGCAGCAAAAATATCGTTAGATATAATTTATAAAAATGAATTAAACCAATGCATTTGTAGTACAAATAAAATCGATAATTTGCTTTTAAAAGTTCCCTATATTAGGCAGCCAATAATGAAAACTTGAAAACCACTATTAGATACTGACAGGGATACACGGAAGTGAAATGCTTTTAACACACCCGTTACACTTTCCCCGTCCAATAAAAAGGTGTCATTATGAAGAAATACGTTCCAATCTTAATTGCTCTTAGTACGGTATCTTCTATGAGCTATGCAGCAACACCGCGTGAAGATGCTGTTGACTACTTACAGATGCGTAAAGGCGTGGCTTACCAAGTAAACCATTCAAAACCTTTCACTGGTCAATTTGAAGAGAAGTTCGATAACGGCCAAGTCGCGACCCAAGCTCAGTTTGCCGATGGCTTAGAACTTGGGCTAGAAACTAACTGGTATCCGAATGGCCAAGTCGCTTCTAAAGTGAATTACGTAAAAGGTGAACTGCAAGGCAAAGCTGAAACCTGGTATCCAAACGGACAGAAAAAAGCAGAACTCAATTATAAAGACAATGAACTATCAGGCACCGCCTCTCGCTGGTATCCCAATGGGGAACAAAGCCTGACAGCTGAATACAGCGACGGACAAAAAGATGGATTGGTAACGGACTACTACCCGAACGGAAATAAGGCCAGCCAAGCGAAGTTTGATGAAGGTGAAGTCGCGAACGGAAAACTTACTCGCTGGAATACTAACGGTGACAAAGTTGAAGAACTGACCTTTAAAGATCACAAAGTCACCTCTAAACAGGTGTGGATGCCTACAGAAAGCTAAGCCTCAAGAACAGCTCTCACGGAGCTCTTTGATATAACTAAACGCCTGCTGTTAAAGTTTGCAGCTACACGTCTGCAACTAAGAGAGAAGAGAAGAGAAGAGAAGAGAAACGAACATTCATGTGATTAAGCGTGAATGTTCGTGGCTTTGATGCTGTAACAGACTCACTTGAGCGTGTTGTCATCAACCTAAAAGCCTATTCTTAAGCCGCGGTTTACACGCTTATTGAGCCGCACACGACTCTCTACTCAAATTTCAAATAAAAAAACGCTCATGTTGCCTGTATCAACATGAGCGCAAGGGTAGATCTTCGACTACCATCTCCTACCTTTCTAGATGAAAGCAGAAGTTATAATTAGAATAGTTGGGAGCAATAATCAAAATGCTTTCGCAAGCACTTCAACGATTTCTTCTTTGTCGCTGATGAGAACAACGGGTAACGATTCGAACCCAGTTCATTCCTATCAAGTTCATACTTATATAGCAGGCTATGTCACTACCTTGCCTACTACATTTCAAACCTTCTCTGATTGAGCTTTAAATCACCTCAAGTAAATGTCTCATGTTCTTAAAGCGGTGGATTTAATCCATTTAGCTTCAAGACCACTCTTACTTATTCGGCTTCACACCGTCTGTTCATGCAATCAACACAGCAAAGTTATGTGTTGCTACAGAAATTTAGTAAATAATAATGTATTACAAATAAAAATGATATCTAAAGGTTCAATTTTTTGCTGTAGCGCACATTTATTGATGAACAAAACTCTTCAAAACCATTATCAACAGCCAAACAAATCACTAAAAAACATCAACTTAACGAAACAACTCGATTTTGTAACCCTTTGTAAATAGTGGTTTTGTCCTAACAACACGATCAAGTTCACAGATCATCACGCCTCGGATCGCTACCATATTTGTATTATTTAAATGCAAAACAAATTTGAAATAACCAAGAAATAATTTCAAAAACAAAATGCATTTAAGACAAGAACTACTCTATTTGGCTTGTAATTATGGCCAATACTCAACCATATAAATATGGAATTAATACCATGAATAAAACTAAAATCGTGATTGCTGTGGCATCTGTACTCGCTGCTGGCTCTGTATCTGCTGCGTCTTTCGATATGAGACACGAATACAAGAGTCATACAGATCAACACGCTACTCGTGTAAAACTTGGCGATAGCATTGGCAACTTCCTTGTAGATATCGAAGCGAAATTCAAGGGAGAAGACGGTAAATTCATGGAAGATTTGAAGAACAATGGTTGGGAGCTTGGTCTAAACTACCGTCATGTACTAAACGATAACTGGACAATGACTTACGGTATGCCAATTGAAGCTCGTGAATCTGGCGTTACATACAAGCCTCAAGTTCGTGCAACATACAAAGTGGATAGCGTTGATGGCCTAAGCCTAAGTGCTCGTTACCGTTACGATATGAGACAGAACACTAGCAGCTCAGAGTATCAATTCGATGACAATGGTGATGTTATTGTTGATAGTGACGGTGTTCCAATCACGGTTGATAAAAACGTTTCTAATCAACGTCGTCACCGTCTAACGGCAAACGTTAACTACTCAATGGAAAACTGGCGCTTTGGTCTAGAAGGTAACTACTACAAAGCGGATGGCTATGACATCTACGACAACGACGATACCAACTACGAGTTGAACGCAAGCATTCGCCATATTATGGGTCAATGGGCACCATATGTAGAGTTTGGTGATGTGAGCACTTCATCAACTAAAGCGACTCGTGAACTGCGTAGCCGTGTTGGTCTAACTTACAGCTTCTAATCGATAGCTACATGAATAATCTAAGATAATTACTGTCCTAATTTTCTAAGACCTAAACAAAAGCCAGCTTAATCGCTGGCTTTTTTTCCTTTAAAATCAGTAAAATAAGAGCCGCGCATTTGCAGCTCTTTTTCCTAGTGACTAATCCGATAGAGAAAGGCAACGGTCACATTATCGTTAGGCACAACTCGCTTCTGCTGAGCCAAAAACAATTCCGCTGTCGAAACGGCATCGGCTAATGCATTGTGGCTGTTGTACTCAGGAAGCCCGTACCTTTCGCGAGTCCCTGCCAAGGTTAAATCGACTTCTTCATGATTGCTGATCGCTTTCTCCATGCTTTTCTCAATACACAAGGTATCAAGCCAAAGCAGAGGAATCGCTCTTAAACCGTAGCAGCGAAGAAGGTATTGGCTAATGAACTTCTCTTCGACTACACACGCGTGCGCGACGATAATCTTGCCTTTCGCTGCTTCGAAGAAAGTGAGCATCGCATCATGAATAGATGCGCCCTCTTCCAGCATCTGTGGTGTGATGTGGTTAATCACCGCAGTTTCAGCGTTAATCTGAGAATCATTGTTCAGGTAGATATGCTTGGCAGAAGCCAAATCGATTCGTCCTTTCACCACATCGACCCATCCCATAGACAAGATAAGATCTTGTTCGCTGTCTAAGCCTGTGGTTTCGAGATCCAACACGATATAGTCGCTGTCTTTGGCCAAATCCGTCATTTCAGGACAAGGCTGTTCTACCAGATCATGTAACGCTTCTGGCAGCTTAACCGTACCCAAATATTGCTTACGCTTGCGTTTAATTCGTTCAAGCGGGTGAAAATAGTTTAGCATTCGTTTTAAACATTTATTAGTTGAACATAGCTTCATTAACGTGCTCCGAAACGAATTTTCGCCGCTTCTTGAAGGTCAGCAATGATCCTAAAGGCATCTTTCAAGTGTTTACGCTCAAAGCTACCAAAGCTATCTGGGTTGATGTTGTTGTCAGGCACATCCCCGTTCTTCAGCGCTTCAAGTTGATGGCCAAAACGGAAAGAGAGAATGAACTGGTAAGCACCCAGAATGTTCTTGAATGCATCGTCGCTCAGCATGCCTTTTTCATTGGCAGCAGCGAAACGTTCGTCAGTCGCCGACAAATCGCACTCCACAGCAAGGCCATAAATACGCGCTAAGTCGATAATCAAGTTGATCGCGTACTTCTTCACGTTCAACGTTTTCTTATTCTCACCTGACTTCTCTAGCACTAAGCTATTGAAGATGCCAAGTGGCGGGTTGGTATTGACCGCGTCTTTCACTAGCGTGCTTAAAAACTCACGGTTACCGCGAATATTGCTATGCAGCTCATCGCGCAGAATACCTTCGAACTCACTGTTGCCGTAGATAGTACGAATTTCTAGGAACACACTGATATTAAGCAAGCGTTCGTACTCTGGGTTAGCCACCCACTTCTTGTAGTAGTGCTTCCATACACTGAGTGGCTGACACCATTTTGGCGTCGCAGCCATGAATTTACCTGGACATAATGGGTAGTGACAGCTTGCTAAGCCGTTGGTCACCATCATCGCTAAGTGTTTGAAGTAAATACGGTCACTGTCGGTTGCATCGTCAGCAAGAACAATCGCGCTGTCTTGGTCCGACAACATGTGCACTTCATTACGTGCGTGCGATCCGGCTACGATCCAAGAGAAATCACACGGTGGTGGGCCTAACTTATCAATCGCTATTTGAATCAATCGACGGGTGTAGGCGTCCATAATCATGGTCATTACCTTGCCGACGGTTTCAGGCGCCACTTTACCTTCCACCAGCGCTTCAAAAATAGCTTGTCGCTCTGAGGTGAACGAAGACATGGTTTTCACGCTGCCCGCGTATTTGATTTTCTCGATCAAGAATATCGCTTGAACACGGTGGTTTTGAACCAAATGAGACGTAGTAAGAAGACCAACGACCTTATTCTCTTTCACAACGGGCAAGTTACGGATATTAAATTGCATCATGATAGAGGCCGCATGCAGCACCAGATCATCCGGTTTTACAGTAAGTGGAGAGTGCGTCATTACCTCTGAGATCAGGCTATCAGTACTCACGCCGTGGGCAATCACTCGCTTAGTCATGTCTCGGTCGGTGATCAAACCAACAATGGTTTCACCTTCATAGATCACGGCACACGGTGAGCGTTGATGAAGCATTTCAACCGCAACCGACTGGATGGTTTGCTCAGACTTAACAATTGCCACCTGCCCGCTTGCCACTTCCTCAACTTTACGAATGAACAGGCCTTTCTCTTTATTCGACCAGACCACATCCAGTGCCGACTTCAAGCGAACCTGCGCCTGTGAAGCAAAGTGTTCTGCGCAACTTGGAAAGGCTTTGAAAAGCGTTTGAAGTGCCGAGTGTGGAATCACATAAAGTAAGGTGTTTTCGATTGCGACAGCTCTATAGCCTTTTTCGTCGTTGACTTCAGAATCTAAGAACGTAAAGCCAAACAAATCTTCACTGCCTAGACGGGCACGAAGCACACCGTCCGATTTTCTTTGCTCCATAGATCCTGTTCGAATGATATAGAGCGACTTTTCTTTTCCTGACTCGCATAGATCGACGACATCCCCTTTGGCTAGATAGGTAATCTGAACATTAAAAGCGAGGTCACGAAGCGCTTCTTTAGGGATCTTATCGAAAGGGTCTATCTGACCGATGAACTGAAGAATATTTGGCAATAGAGACTGAGGCATATAATCACACTCGCATTAATTTGATTAGTATTATTATATAACTAACAATGCTGGTTACTAGCGGTTTTAGCAAAACAACGCACATAAGACTAAATATTGGACATCGGTCAAGTTTTCATCAATTTTGGATGTAAAAAAAGCACGTATTAAACGTGCTTTCAATAGATAACTGTCTGTAGTAACAGCAATTTTAGGTTGACTCCACTAGGTATCCAGAGCAACGCTCGATAGAAACGGCTAAGACCTTAGAGTTGAAACCTCACCCAAAACACTAAGCTAGCTTGCTACTGGCAATCTGTGGTTAGTATCTAATAGATGACTTGCAGAAGCTTGGCGTGCTTTATCACTGTTACCCGCCATGATTGCTTCATAAATTTGACGGTGTTCATTAATACACGTACTTCCCTCTTCTGAAGAATGAGAAATAAAGTTAACAAACATTGTCGTTAAGATATTGCCAAATGGAAGGTAAAAGTCATTACCTGTTGCATTGAAGATGAGGCTATGGAATTTCATATCAATATCTAGCCAACTGTCTTGGTTAAACTCTTCAGCACCTGATATTTCTACCATCTGTTGGAAAATGCCCGACAGTTCAATGCGTTGTTCAGCGCTCGCGAACTGAGCAGCCAATGCACATGCTTCTGGTTCAATCGCGCGACGTAAGCCCAAAAACTGATGACAGAATTGGTCTGTATCTGCCAAACCATCCATCCATTCGATCAATTGCGGGTCTAAAAAGTTCCAGAACGCACGGTCAACAACGCGAGTACCGATCTTTGGTCGAGATTCTAGTAGGCCTTTTGAAGTAAGAAGCTTAACCGCTTCTCTTAATGCAGTCCTACTAATTCCAAATTGCTCACACAGAGCCATTTCACCAGGAATGATAGAGCCTTGAGGCAAATTGCCCGACAAAATACCACGTGCGATTTCACGTGCAACTTGCACATGAAGGCTTCGCTTAGAGCCTGAAATCGAATTGAAAGAGCCAGCCATGTGTCTACTTACTTATTAGATATGTATTATTTAACTCGGACTATAGCACTGATTTATATCTGCACCAACTAAGTATAAGAATAACGTGAGGTCACGAATGATATAGGCTAGCGAAGATTTTATGAATATTATAAGTATTTAGTTCATCAAACTAATTAAAAACATTTATTCATACAAATGGTTCTTATTTACACCGTTTTTTGTATGCGCAAACTCACAAAACGACTCTTACTCTCACTATTTATGTCGTTGATGATCAGTTTTGAGATGACTATCCTTGAATACTGCAAGTGTTATTGTATGATTTATTAACGCGAATAATCTACAATATAGGCGACTGTGATGTTTAACGATTTAAAAGGCAAACGCATTCTAATTACTGGCTCTACTGCAGGTATGGGCTTAGCTACAGCACGTATTTTCGCAAAGTATGGTGCAAAAATTGGTATCAATAGTCGTGCTTCTAGCCCAAAAGTTGATGACGTTCTATCTGAACTTACCGCACTGGGTGGCGATGTTGCCTTTTTTCCTGCAAACCTAATGGACACATTAGAGTGCGAAAGGTTAGTCAAAGAGTTCACTGATCATTTTGGTGGCATGGACGTGTTGATTAACAACGCCGGTGGCCTTGGTGGTCGCGCCAATCTAGAAAATATCGATGATGAGTTTTATGAGCGCGTAATGAACCTTAATGTTCGCTCTGCGCTGATGACAACCAAGTTCTCTATCCCGCACTTACGCGCCTCTGCTGCTGAGTCCGGGCAAACATCTTGTGTGATTAGCACGGGTTCGATTGCCGCTCGTGAAGGTGGTGGTGTGGGTGCTGGTGTATATGCCGCATCGAAAGCTTGGTTACACGATATCCATCGGAACTGGGTAAAAGAATTTGCTAAAGACAATATCCGTTTCAACATAGTTTCACCAGGCACTATCGATACCGCATTTCATGACGGCAAAAGCGATGAGCTAAAGTCGACCATTGCTAGCAATATCCCTATGGGTCGCTTTGGCAGTATTGAAGAAGTAGCACCTACTTTTGCTTTCTTTGCCTCACATGCTTGCAGCGGTTACATCACAGGTCAAATCCTAGATGTTAACGGCGGACAAATAACGCCCTAGTTAGCTGGTTTATATAAGCTCACTCAGCGATTTAAGTTCGCCACACTATATAAGGTTAACAGACCCGAGTAGATGAGGGAAAACCTCACACTAAATTCGACGTATACACTGACACTAAACACCAGATTCGTCTGGCTTTTAGTGTTTTCAAAGTTTCAATTTCAGGTGGTTTAAATGTCAATATTTACATTGGTGGAAGATTCAAGCCGCCGAATTCATGTTCAAGTGGCGAGACAAATTGCTCGCAAGATCTTGTCAGGCGAGTTAGAAGAAAATCAAAAGTTACCCAGCGAAATGGAGCTGTGCGAAATCTTTGGAGTGAGCAGAACTGCCCTTCGAGAATCAACTAAGCTACTTTCGGCAAAAGGTTTAATCGAGTCGAAGCCAAAAGTGGGCACTCGTATCAAACCGAGAACACAGTGGCACTTCTTGGACCCGCAATTGCTGTACTGGATCCAAGATTTAGAAGATACTAAACCCTTCTTGTCTCAATTTTTAGGCTTAAGAAAAGCGATTGACCCGGAAGCGTGTGCGCTCGCTGCAACCAATGCAACTGTAGAGCAACGCAAAGAGCTTTCGATTCTTTTCCAGAAAATGACCATCGCAGCAAATAGCTTCGATTATGAAGAGTGGACGACCAACGATCACCTGTTTCACCAAACGATTTTCTTATCGACAGGTAATCAATTTTACATTCCATTCGCGAACATTCTGTCGACTATCTTCAAGCAGTTTATCGACCACTCCGCTGAAGGCGGTCGCTTCTGTTTAGAAGAACACAAAGCGATTTACGACGCAATAATGTCTGGCGATGCCAAGCAAGCTCGAATTGCTTCTCAAGTCCTGCTAGACGATGAGAACCAAAAGCTCTCTAGGGTTGAATTAGCCATCGCATAACCGAGATTAACCAAACTGACTTGTTTTTCAAAGACACAAGTCAGTCTTGTTTTAGCACCCATTTTTTAACCATCAACTACCGTAGTGTTTTCTTCTTTAAACGCTCTACTCCGCCACCTCAGAGAAAGCTTACGGTTATACACATAAGGTGTTGTTTGTGTCTTCACAATCGTACGTAAGGAAAAATTTCTCTCTCGCCTGGCCCCTCGCCTTAAACGGTATCTTGATGCAGTCGATGTTGATGATCGACACACTGCTTGTCTCTCCTCTTGGTGAAATCCCTTTAGCTGCAATGGGGATTGCGACGACTATCGTTGCCTTTGTACTGGGAATTCAAATGGCGCTGGCAAACGGTACTCAGTTAGTATTAAGCCGCGCAGTGGGCTCTGGCATCGCCGCATCATTATCTAAAGCATTTTGGGCAGGGTTATTTATCAACCTTGGCGTAGCAACACTATTTTGGCTTCTACTTACTTTTTTCGAACAACCCTTGATTCAAGCTTTAACAGATGACGCTTCCCTTCACTTAGAAATCAGCCGCTATCTAGACATCTCGAAATACATCGTTATTTTTACCGCGTTAACGCAGGTGATCATTGCTTTATTTAATGCGCTAGGCAGAACTAAAGTCCCATTCAAAGGTTACTTAATTGAACTGCCTATCAATGCTGTACTCTCATATGTGCTGATTCATGGTTTTTCTAATTTTGAAGGGATTGGAGTACAAGGCGCTGCATTAGGCAGCATTATTGCAATAACGATCCGCTTGCTGTATTTGGTTTTGTGCGTGCATTTAAGCTCAGCGATTTCACTCAAATTAGACGCTCAGCGCTCTGAATTCTTTACCAACGTTCGCCGTCACTTTATCGAAATATTCCCTGTAGCAGCGAACGTGACCATGCTTTTGATTGGCGCAACGATATATCAATTGTTGTATTCGCAACTTAACATCAACGCTTACGTAGCGATTACTTTGGTGATGCCTTGGATCAGGGCTGTCTCTCAATTTATTACCGCTTGGGCTCACTCTTCCGCGATTACTATCAGCCAAGCGATTGGCTCCAAAAAGATGGATGACCTAGTCAAAAACGTCGATACCAGCATCGATATTGCAGTCGTCATTTCTTTCGTTTGTGCACTCTTATTCGCAGGATTAAGTCTGGTCATTGGTGACATTTACCCGAACTTGGATGAATCTACCTATCAAGCATTGGCCGTTATCGCCCCACTCTACATATTCTTGCCAATTGTTCGTGGCTACAACACGGTTCATGGGAATGTACTAAGAGCACTAGGAAAAACGACCGCAGTCTTCAAAATCAACTTTACTGGTCAATGGGTAATTTCAATTCCATTGTGTGCATTGATCATCTTTGGTTTAGATGGCTCTATCTTTTGGGCCTTTGCTATCCAACCATTCGAAGAAGTCGTTAAAGCTTTCCCATTCCGTCACTTAGCTCGAAAGTCTCTAAAGGAGTTTGATGCCGACAAAGCTAAAGAGTTGATGTATGACTAAGTCCGGTATCGAGTCGCCGTCCTAAAATCTTTCTACGCTTTCTGATTACAACCTTGTCTTTTGACAAGGTTGTATTGTTTCAGCTGTACCATTCATTGGTAGGCTTCAGCACACCCTCATTGATACCAAGGTCACATTAATACCAAGGTCATCTTAAAACTCATATAAAACAAAAAGACCACTCAACATTCGGTTAAGTGGTCTTCGAAAATATTCCTTAAGGACTGCGTCTAGCTAGCCTATTGGTTATGCTATGTGCTATTTACCGTTCAACTTAAGCGCTGAGAAAGTCACACTGTTGTAATCGCCATTCTTTTTATCGATAGCGAAATCGCCAGTACCGCCACAACCAGGTCCCCATACAGGGTGAGAATCGCTCACGCTACATTGGCCGTATGCGCCCGCTTTGTAATAGAAATCATCTTCAGCATAACCCGTTGGTGAATCAAGCTCATCAATACCCTTGCTCAGATCGATTTCATACTTAACCGTATCGTGACGTTCTGTTTCAAACGTTAGGTACATCATGGTGCCTTTCACTTCCACTTTGTAGCTAAACTCTTCACCAAGAGCAATGCCTGCTTCACCCGGTTCCGCTGGGTTTTCCCAAGTGTTACCCCAAACAGGGTAAGCTATATCGGCACGGTTAGGATCTTTTTTCTCTAGGTTACGCTCATAGTTCCAAAATACTGAACCCATTTCTTGGCCAGGAAACTTCTTATAGAAGATCTTTAGTGGTTCATTACCATGCCCGTAACCAGTTCCAGCTTTGATTAACTCATTATGTTTTTTAGCGTGAATCTGACCAACAACCACCGAGTGAGCTGGGTACTTTTCTGGGTACTTAGCGTTAATCGCTACGTGATTCACTTTTAGGGTCGCTTCTAGCGTGCCGCCAACGGCACTGTACTCGCTTGCTGATGGATGGCTAGACAATGCCCATTGGTTTCCTTTGTCCGCCGTATCGATTGAGAAATCAGCACCGCGTGGCATCTGGCGTAACTCAGAGCGTGCGTTTTTCGAGTTCTTCGTGGTAATAGCTTGGTTTTGTACTTCAAAGACGAGATTACCGTCTTTATCAAGGTGGAAGAAATCGCTGTGTGAGTAGCTCATCATTGCCACCCCTTCGATTTCGTCAACACGTCCATCTTCATTGATATCTGAAGGTATAGTTATTTTCCAATTGTGCATATCGAATTTATCGGCAGGTACGGGGTAAGAAACACCGTTATTTGCGAAAGTAACCATTGGTACAGTCGCTAATAGCGCCACTGCTAATATGTTTTTCTTAAACATGACTCATCCTTTATTGTTAACAGATACCGAGTACACACTCAGTACAGAAACCACTTTTGAACACGAATTAGTACTAAATATTTTCTCTTCGACTTAAATAAGCCAACCGATAAATAGAATTTACATTTAGCCATTTTGTAACTTTTATTAAACATCTGGCTATGGTTTATATTTATGCCTCTCAACATGCTCCCTATGTTTAAGCCACGATGGTTAAAATCATCATTATTAACATATAGAAACACTTAATATTTGTATTATTTTAACACATGCAAAAAAGTGAGTTTCTAAGGTTTGTGAATATGAGAAGTACGTCATGATTGATTTAATACACAAGCCCTAAATTGAGATATTCATAACATTTAGCTATATACTTGGGCCATTAGTCAGAACTTTTTGATAGATCTCACAGAAATCTGACTCAATAATAAATACCATATTTGTCATACATTAATTTAATACCATGTAAGGTATTGGTTTGTGAGCCACGGGTACATTGGATGTATCCAGAATTAAAAAATAATAGTGAGACAAAGGTATGAATTCTGTTACAAAAATTGCTGCAGCTGTTGCATGTACTCTTTTAGCGGGCACAGCTACTGGTGCATCTCTTGATTATCGTTACGAGTATCGTGCTGCGACGGATTATACAAAAACAAATGGCGACACGGCTCACGTAGACGCTCGCCATCAACACCGAGTGAAGCTAGGTGAAAGCTTTAAACTGTCAGATAAGTGGAAGCACTCAACGGGCCTTGAAGTTAAATTCCATACTGACGATTCTTACTACGACGCAGATTCTGGCGAAGTTAAATCAGCAAACAGTAGAAGCTTCTATGACGGCAATTGGTATATTTACGGTATGGAAGTAGAAAATACAGCAACTTACAAAGTCGATAACAACTGGTATCTACAAGTTGGTATGCCGATCGCTTGGGACTGGGATGAGCCGAACTACAACGGCGGTGACTGGAAGATGAAAAAAGTCACTTACAAACCTCAATTCCGTGTTGGTTATAATGCGGATATGGGATTAACGACTGCCATTCGTTACCGTCACGAGTATGCTGATTTCCGCAACCATACACAGTTTGGTGATAAGGATTCAGAAACTGGCGAACGTTTAGAATCAGCTCAAAAATCCAAAATAACGCTAACAGGTGCATATAAAATTGAGTCTCTACCGAAGCTTGGTCTTTCTTACGAAGCAAACTATGTAAAATCTTTGGATAACGTACTTCTTTATAATAGTGATGACTGGGAATGGGATGCTGGCTTAAAAGTAAACTACAAGTTCGGTTCTTGGAAACCTTTTGCTGAGATTTGGTCTTCTGATATCAGCTCATCTTCTAAAGATCGCGAAGCAAAATACCGTGTTGGTGTTGCTTACTCATTCTAATTAGAAATAGTCAATTTATAAAATACCCCTCTCCTCTTGTAAATTTTTGGGGCATATTTTAAGCACTTTATTTAAATAATAGGATGTTCTAATTAACGTTAGTTTCATCCTAATAAATATTTAACGACTATTCATTATCTATTTCTTATGTGATTTACATATGGATTTAATATCATAAAGAGAATATTTTATGCAGATTTCTAAAGTCGCTACAGCTGTCGCTCTTTCGACAGGTTTATTATTTGGTTGTAACAGTGACGGTTTACCTATCCCGACCGATGGTTCTACTGATCCAGGTAACCAACCTTCAGCATTAACTACGGGTTACTGGCAAATCAGTGATGGTAACTCCGCTTCAATATCCGCGTCATCAAACGCTGATCTACCAAATGTTTATGTTTTCCAAGAAGATGGCAATCATAAATACTATGACGATGATGATGACTTAGGTACTTACACGATTAAAGATGCAAGTGCTTCTACTAATAATTATGATGAAGAAGCCGGTACGGTCTCTTTCACATATTATGAAACAGGCACATCAACGATCGAAATTCTAGATGGTGTTTTTTCTTTCGATGACGCTGGTGCTCTGAATATTTCAGATAACACCACTGGCATAGACTACTCTGGTTCAGACCAAACTGCGACTGACGCCGTACAAGAAGCTATCAGTAAAGCCAATGAAGCAAATGGTATCAATGGCTACGTTCAAATTTTGGACACCAACAATGGTGGTGTAAAGAATGATGTGGGTGAACTACGTTTGAAATTGTCTGACAGCAGCACAGGGGCAACAGTAGACAGTATCGCATCAGGAAAGGTAACCGTTGACTTAATCTACCAAGTAGATGAAAACACCGAGCAAGAAGCGAATGGTTCAGGTAACAACGCTTATATTAGTCTCTACGCTTCTGGTACTTCTAACACTAATTTACACGGCGAAGTTATTTTTAATGCTGGAGAAATTTTCTACCGTTCCACGGTTACCGATAGTAGCGGTAAACCTCAAATTCCTGATGAGCCTGTAGGCACTTACACTTTAGGTGAAGATCTCGCGGTTGAAATCAGTTGGGCGAGCGGTTACTACACATTCAAAGTCAATGACACTGTATACGACAATAGCGGCAACGGTTTTGAGGCTTTCGACAAATCTGCCGTTACTATCGTGTCATTGAAGCTTGGTGATACTTCTAACACAACACACTACGAGTTAAACGCTGACAACTTTAAAGTTTATTCGAATGACACAGCTTCTGATGAGCTAGTGTTTGAAGATAACTTTAACAATTACCCGAATGGCCAAGCGCTATCAGGTAATCCGTACAACAACAATACTGCGGAAGCGACAGTTGTTGTTGATGGCGGCAATACTGAGCCAGAACCTGAACCAGATCCAGATCCAGATCCAGAGCCCGGCGAAGTAACAGACAACTTCGATTCTTATACTGTAGGTACGCAGATCGATGTGGCTAACCCTGCGTACCAGACAAAAGGTGTTGATGGGGTTTTAAATACAGCAGTGATCAGTAGTGACTTTGCCAAGTCGGGTTCTAACTCTTTACGAATTGAAGATGGTGCGGACTCAACCACTGATAATAACAAAGCTATCGTTGGCCGCGACTTTGCTAATGGCGCAGCAGAAACTGGCTCTGTTTCTACATCTGTATACATCCCTAGCGATGGCTATGTAAAAGCATCATACATTTTCTTAGGTTCTAATAACGATGCATCATCTAGTGGTCGCTTCACTGAAGTTGTATTTACATCTAGTATGATTAAATTCCGCAACGAATCAGGCAGCCAAGTTGACCTTGCTTCATACTCAAAAGACACATGGGTAGATGTGACCATTTCATGGGTAGATACAGACATTACCGTCAATGTTGATGGAACAGACTACACTGGGTTAAAAGCTGAAAGTGCAGGTGGTTCCCCGACCGCTATTGCGCTATACAATGGTGACAATGGTTCAAAAGGGACATACACCTACTTCGACAACCTAGATTCAGACCTATTCTAGTTCTCACTAGAAAGTCTGTTTGACTTGATTGCTAGATAAAACAAATCCCTATCAACGTAATTTGATAGGGATTTTTTATTGTTAGCTCAAGAATAAAAAGCAGACTGGCGATTCAGTTAAGCTCTCTGACTCAGCGGAACTTTGCTTCAGCGTTGAATAAGCACCGATGCTGCTAGTAACGAATGCCCCCTTGCCTCTCTAACTTATTTAACCCTCTCAAAAGCCCTGTATCTATCATAGATAAACAAAACCCCTCAGCTCTGCACTCAACCCACAAATTATTATTCAGCATCACCGTAGCATACAATCAAGGTATTTACGGCCTGCAAGCAACTAACCCTCAAGCGTATCCCCTTGAGCACTAGATGCGTTTGATCATCGACTTGAGCCCGCCTGAGTATTTCATTAAGCATTGGCGCTAATAAAGTGATGGCTAACCGCCCTTCTATTTATGCAAGAGTTAGAGCACGATTTATGGCTGTTGCTAAGAGTCTTGCTAAACAACCCAAAAGTGACGGTTTCAAGAACAAAACGGGAGTAATCAGCCGAGCTAACGCTTATTAGTAGACCAGGCAAAACAATACGTTCATGTGTAGACGTCGCATTAGTACATACCTTGAGAACGAAGTCGAAGTTTTCTAGCTATGGCGATTCCAAAATAATATTGGCATTGTTTAGCTTTGAATGAGAGCCAATATGACCTGTTATCAGCTGAGATTAATCATGACTGAGGTTAATGGTGATCGGCGATTGGGGAAAGGATAGTGACTGAAACTGATAATGACTAAAGTTAATACTGAATGAGCTTAATGATAATGTCTTAAACTCTGTGCAACTGATAACTACCCCTCTCCTACTCAATTAAATCATACGCTTAAGCCCAACCAACAGCAGGCACAAAAAAGCCTCCAAACCCTAAGGCTGGAGGCTATTGCGATAGCTTTAATATTAAGTGTTATTCGGTTAGATTACTTTTTGTATTGATCGTGCGATACGTCTAGTTGGTAGAAAGTCGCTTGTGAGTAATCGTCTAGGTCGCCGCTGATGTTTTGGTTGTAAACACCGGCTTTGAAGTACATGTACTTGCCGCCTACGTCGTAGCCGCTGTTGCTCATATCAACCACTTGTACAACGTCGTCTTTGCCTTCACGCATTAACGTTACAGTCATCGTGTTGCCTTTAACGTCAATACGGTAGCTGAACACTTCGCCAAGTGCGATACCATCGTCACCCACTTCAGCCGTCATGTCGCCCACTAGAGGGTAGAAGTCCTCTTTAGTTGCGTCTTGGCTTTCGTGTGCGAAGTAAACCGCACCCGTTGCTTGGTTTGGCAGTTTACGGTAGTACAAACGAATTGGTTCATCGTTTTGATCGTGAATCTGACCAATGATAAAGCGGCCTACTTCGTTCGCATTACCTGTTGTTGTTGCGTGATCGATTTTCAACGTTGCTTCTAAAACGCCATCAATACCAGCAGCAGCTTCTAAGTCAGACTCAGGTGCGCTTGAGAATACCCAGTTGTTCTTGTTAACACCTTTAGTGCTAATAGACTGGTCACCACGGCGCATCATTTCGCGAAGCTCTGTACGCGCATACTTAGTATTTTTAGAGGTACGAACACCTTTCACGTAAGACTTGAAGACTAGACCACCATCGTCAGCTGTGTAGAAGATCTCTGGGTGTTGGTAACCGTTTGCAAGGTTCCACTCAGAAACATCATCAGGCTTACCGTTTTTGTCATGGTCGAATGGTTGAGATAGGTACCAATGCGTCATGTCAAAGTTTTCGCTTGGCGCGTTACCTGCAACTGGTGTCGCTGGCAGGCCTGTCGGAACTGGCAGTGCACTGCGTGTGTCACATTCAACTGAGGTCTCACAAGGGTAAACCGCTGCTACACCAAAGTTACCTGAACGAAGATCTTTGCGCGCATCTTTACGTGCTTTTTCCACTGCTTTCATTTCAGCGATAATAACTGCTTCTGCTGCTACCACGTCTGAAGTGATGATATGGCTAGCAGGACATGCGTTAATGTTACAGTTAACCGCAGCTAACCCTGTCACACTGTTCCAACCATTTTTGGTGTTACCGTGACCAACGTATCTTACGTAGCGCGCTTGCACTGCTGGCTCGAATTGGAAACGCTCTAGGCCGATCGCTTTACCTGAGCTCAGTTGGTTTTCAAGTACGGTTGTCCAGGTTTCACCATCGACACTTACTTGAATATCAAATTTAGACTGGCGCTCGTTACCTTTGCTGAAAGATGCTTGAACCGCATCAAATTCTTGAACTGAACCATAATCTAGCATTGCCCACTCACCGTCACCCGCTGAAGACCAACGTGTAGTTAGGTCTTGGTCAATGAGACGATCAGGTCCGTTACCATCATGGCTACTAGCGGCAACAGCAACTGGCGTCAGAAGCGCTTCACCAGTTTCTTTGTTATTTGGGAAATCAACAGTCGGTGTGCTCGTGCTCGCACAACCAACTGCAAGTAAAATAGAAGAAGCGAGTAAGGTTTTTAGAGTAATTTGTTTCATATCTAATCCATTATTATAATACAAAGACAGCGTTCGTAAGTGAAAGATAAATTGGCAAACACGAGCTATAAGGCGTTTTCTCTCTCAGTATTTGCGATAACACAAAAATATTACGTAATCTTATAATACAAATAAAACACTTCGTTGAATAAATGAGACTGGGAACACTTTTCGCTTTTTCCATACTTTAACTGGATCACACTTCCTATTGATAAAAGACAACATATGAAAATTTAGAATGCGAAATGGGCTATCAAGGGCGAAAAATCCGAGCGGTAATGGTGTGTATTTTCAGGGTTCGGGCAAAATATTTGTCCTTCCAAACACACCACTGTAAGTGTCCAAAAACAAAAATGACCACATTGTAGGTATCAATATGGTCTTCCTCATTACCGACATGGCTCATCAAACATCAGAGAACTCAGTTATGCTCTGCTCTTAGAGAACTAAAGCTCACATCAAACACTTCACCCACATAGTCGCTATCAGGCTTAAACTGCGGATAGATGCCCGCTTTGAAATAGAAAGCGATGTCTGTCGATGTCCAATCTGACGTCAACGAGACCGTGTCCCCATTTTTATCTGTGTAATCTTGTCCCCAAGGGATTAAATGAGAAACGGTGTTGGTTCCATCTAAATCATGAGTCGCCAAGTAGATACCTTCTTGATTGGCTCGAATCGTATATCGCCACTCTTCACTTGCCGAATAAGTCCCTAACTCGACACTGAACGGGTCACAATGATCACAGTCTTGGTTGTTGCGCTCAAAATCAGAGTTCAGTATCACTCTTACTGGCTTACTCTCGCCTTCCCATAACAGTTTCACCAATGCTTGATTGATCTTCCAACCATGAATTTGTCCAAGTACCACTTTTGGATCTTGATTGTTGATGTTCGGGTAATCTTCAATTCGCAAGCTTGCGGTTAACTCGTGACTGGTAGCGTTCGTTCTAGTGTCGTCCAAATACCAACTTGTATCTTCATCGCTGGTGCTACAATCCGGTTGAACACTGCTTTGATACAACTCCCTGAGCTCAGAGCGAATATAGCTAGAGTTTTGGGTAGAGGTGCCGTATCCCATATCCGCTCTAAAGTGCATTCTTCCTTCATCAGTATTGAAGTAAGAAAGATCAATATCACTGTCGTACACATCGCTGTCATTTGAAAGAAGATCTTTACTCGATTCACAACGTTCTGGTTCTAACTCAGCAGCACTGTCACCACCGCTTCCATACCAATCATTCTTACTCGGTGGAATAGTCAGCTTCCAATCATTAATGTCCCAATCGTTTGATCCATCGATTTGAGTCGTGGTGTATCTCAACGCCTGATAGTAAGCAATCGCTTCACCATTCTCAAATTGGTTATAGATACCCGCTTTGAAGTAGCTCAATAAATGCTGCCAGTAAGCGATGTCTTGATTCACTTTTACTTCATCATTCACTTTGAGCGACAGTGTGTTCTCATAAACAGAAAGATCAAATTTGGTAAAACTGTCCAATTCCGCCTCACCTAAATCGTAGCGATTGTATGACGTGGCATAACAATCCGAAGAGTCAGCAGCGCTGCTACAATCAATGGCATTGTTTTTCATGACTGCCCAGTAGTGACCTGTGAGGCCATCTCGTTCTTGCTCCCAAACCACACGCAATAGCGGATGAGGGATATAACCCGTACCACTCTCATCAGTCCCCTTATTGTGTATCTGCAGCAACGTCACTTCATCATGGTCGGCAGGTGAACTCGCCATTGCATGCTCGATATCAGGTAAGCTTATTTCCGCATACAAGCTTCGTCTTACACCCGTTTCATTGATATCGAAGTTTTCTCCCTCACGAACCTCAGAACGCATCTTGTAGTTCGTCATTTTGAAGATAAGATTTTCCGTCTCTTTATCAGCATAAAAATAATCACTGACATAACCATCGAAGTTACCATCTTTGACTTCAGAGGTTTTATTGCCCTCCTCTCCATTAGGATCAGAGACCTGAAGATCTGAGCTGGAAAGGATGTTTTGATACTTGGTAATATCATAGGGAGCAACAACACCAGCGGGCATTCCTGGGTTATTGGTATCGGAAGGATCACTGCTGTCACTGGAGCTGCTTCCACCGCAGCCATACGTAAGCGAAGCGAGTACTACGACGAAGATTGGCTTATTCACATTTATCTCACTTATCCATAAGAATAGAGTGACAATGTATATTTGTACTATTTTATGTCAATTATATATTTATCAGAATGTGAGATGCGGCAAATGAAGTGGGATGAATGAGTATTGCGTAGAGTTAGACTCAAGAAAAACGCAGAAAGGCCACTCTAAACTCGCAAGCTATTGAGTGGCTCTCAGATCAACAACTAAACTTAGTATGTTGATTTTTAAATATAAATATTAGAAAAGTTAAACCTTAAAGCTGCTCATCAAGTCACTAACGCTGCCGTTAAGTGTTTTGATTTCTGCTGATTCAATCAACTGATCTTGGCTTAGCTTATTAAGCTCCTCAACAAAGCTTTCAATCTTATGCATGTTCTTAGCAATGCTCTGAATAAGGGCGTTCTGCTCAACAGACGAACCCGAAATATCGTTATTAAAACGACTTACCGTTTCCATCTGTTCCGTTAGCTTGGCCAACATATTTACCGCTTGAACCACTTGGGCACGCGTCATTTCACAGTTACTTTTGGTCAACTCAATCGATTTAACCAAACCATCTGATTTAGACTGCAAGCCAGACAGCGCTTCATCAATTTCAGAAGTACTGATTTGAGTTCGGTTGGCTAACGCACGGACTTCATCAGCAACCACCGCGAAACCTCGGCCATGCTCACCCGCTCTCGCCGCTTCAATTGACGCATTCAATGCCAGCAAATTAGTTTGTTCCGCAATTCCTCCAATCACAGACACGATAGACTGGATGCTCTGCGTTTCATTCGCCATTGAGCGAATATCATCAGAGGTGGTGCAGACTTGCTTCTCAAGATCACTGATATAGGTTTCCGTCACGGTGTTAATTTGTTTCGTCTCATCACTGAACACAGCGGCCTCTCTTGCTGCTTCTGCCGCCGACTGAGAACTCTTCTCGACTTCGTTTGATGCTTCAGATAAGCCGTTAATTGCAGAGACCACTTGAACCGTTTCATCAGTGTGAACTTTCAGTACATCGCTGGTTTCTTTACAACCTTCACGAATACTCAGTACCTTAGTATCGAGATCCGAGTTCTTAAATTTGACGTCCTTAACCATCTCTTGCAGACCAATGATGAACAAGTTGATGTCTTTGGCGATATGCCCTAAGTCATCATTCCCCCTCTCAACAAGCCTTTGAGTCAGGTCTCCGTTACCTTGAGATAGATCGTGGACGATTTTTCTCAGTGACACGATTGGGCGGTAGAAGCGATTCAGCAGTAAAATCATCAATATCACCGAGCCAAGCACACATGCCACGATAAGGATACGCGCACTCGACATCACGCCATTCAACTGATTGAGCGCGAGTTCAGGATCGATACTAGATATCATGTACCATTCTTTCTGGCTGCCAATATCCACTTTCTTGGCCATCAAAATTCTCTGGTTGCCATCAATCACACCCTCAATGAATTGGTCAGGCTGTTCAATGGCACTATTGAGTCTCATCTGAGTATCTGCAGAAGATATATTGCTTTGCGGAAGTACGTTTTCGACTGTTGAAGCGACCACCATCCCTTTCTCGTCGATAATAATGCCTTTGGCTTCGTAGATACTGTCCAGCTGTTTAAGCTGAGTTTCCAAATCGTCAAAACGTATGTCGGCCATGATGACACGATCTTGGTATGAGTAGGTCACACCGATCATAGGCACTTGAGTACTCTTAGTGAAAAACAGATCACTAAAAGATAAGCCTGATTTCAATTTGGCTTGTTGATACCAAGGTCGAACGGTTGGATTGTATTTTTCTTTTATCCCTACACCGTTAGGAAAAGACTCTGAAGGGCGAGAGGTATAAGAACGGCCGTCGTCAAAACCCACCACAATCTTGTCAATGCCACCCAGCTTTGCAGCATAATGCATGAGTGCTTCATTCGGCACTTGGTATGGGGATTTCATGAACTCTTGTGCAACAGAGTTAACGGTATCGATGGTGCGCTGAACGGTATTTTCTATTTGATTAATTTCTATCGTTAACGAGTGATCAATCTCGTTATAAATCGTTTGGTTTACTTGATCAGTCGCCAAGTTAAGCGTGAACCAGTTCGTAAATGCCAAGGCACTGGAACTGACGATCGCCACCATTAAAATCAATTTTCCTTTAAACCCTAGAGACAATTTTGAATTCATAAAACTCATAATCCATATCAACCTATGTCTATTATTTTTATCCGAATGAAATGGTCATTTTTTAGATATTCGAAGATACGGGAAGCAAAACTTGTTCATGCCGTTCCATCGTCACAACCATCAATTTAATTAATATTGTATGTTTAATTTACTGCACTTTCTGTGAGCAATCTTGACATATCAAAACTGGTTAAAATCACCCTGTGACATAGGTATCATTTATGAGTTTGAACTTTTAACATGATTAGAAAGGAATAATTAACCAATTAAAAATGATCAACTTTCAGATGATTACCTCACAACTTCGCCGATAATGCCTCCACTCAAATTATTCATATCACTTTCGGTCACCTGACTAGGAAAGTGAGCCTTAGGTCACATTTTCACTAACCAACCATTCACTCAAGGCATTCAATCTTAAAATTTATTTGTAATACAATAAGCCTTAAGTTATGGTGTATTTGAATCATAACTTAAGTTCTTTCTGGATGCTTTTGTTCAGTTCAAAGTGATAATTGAAGCAGCCGCTTTAAGGTCATTGAACTCGTTTAACGTAGAAACTGTCGGGGGATCTCGTTATTCGTTTTTTCACTTTCTATTGATCATTTGTTTTTCCAGACGGCTCGTCCGAACATACCCATACAGTCACCAGCTGTGTGGGTTTTTTTTACTTTCTTTTCAGACCCGATATACGAGCGGTGTTAAGCCATCGCCAACAATCAGTTAAGTGCACTGGTTTAAGCTTGCGAGGAAAAGTGAGTGAGTTGGTGCTAGAAGGCTTTGAATTTACAAATAGATATAGATATAGATATAGAAACAAAAATAGGAATTGAGGCAGTAACAAAGTTGAACAGAGTTTTGAGTAGGTGTAGCTGAGGAAGTAGAAGTAGAAGAGTTTAACGAGGGAACAAAGGGTTGGGTATGGCAGATAAAAACGAACCTCGCTGAGGTATCGCCGCCTAAAAAGACAGGCAATACCCTAGCGAGGTCGTACGTCGATTACTTCTCTAGTTTAGCGAAGTAGTCGAAGATTACTGGTACGTCGTTGTTACCCATTCCTGCGTCAACAGCAGCTTGTAGGCTAGTTGCAGTACCTTGAGCAATTAGAGACTCAGTACCTAGCTCTTCACAAAGAGCAAGGAAGTAACCAAGATCTTTGTTAGCGTTAGCAACAGAGAAACCTAGCTTCTCTTCGCCGTCTACTGCGTAGAACTTACAGAATTGCATGAATGGTGAGTTAGATGGACCTGCAGACATGATGTCAAACAGTTGTTGGCCATCAACACCAGCGCGTTGAGCAACAGCGAAAGCTTGAGACATAGTCGCAACAGTCGTCATACCCATGAAGTTGTTTACAAGCTTAGTAACGTGACCAGAACCTAGAGCACCTAGGTGGAATACGTTTTCGCCTTGCTCTTCAAGAACAGGTTTAACTTTGTTGAAAGTTTCCATGTCGCCAGCAGCCATGATGTTCAGAAGACCATCTTTAGCGTGTGCAGGAGTACGGCCTAGAGGTGCGTCGATCATGCCCGCGCCTTTTTCAGCTAGAGCTGCGCCGATTTTCTTAGTAGAAGCAGGGATAGAAGTACCGAAGTCTACTAATACTGCGCCTTCTTTGATGCCAGCTAGAACGCCGTCTTCGCCGTAAACGATTTTTTCAACAACAGCTGAAGTTGTAAGACAAAACTGAACGATGTCACTTGCAGCAGCTAGTTCTTTAGCAGAAGTGAATGCAGTCGCATTGCCGCGATCTGTAACGCGAGCAACAGCTTCAGCGCTTAGATCCATTACGTTTACGTGGTAGCCGCGCTTTTGTAGGTTTTCAACCATGTTGCCGCCCATAAGACCTAGGCCAATGAAACCGATTACAGGTTTAGTCATGTTCAAACTCCAAATATAGTATTGTATGATTATATGGTCATTATAATAACGACGTCTTTTCCGTTACGCAATAGTTTTAGGGTAATCCTTCAATGCTTAGACGCAAGTTGTGACGGGGATTCACTTTACGAGAAAATATGGTCACGCTTTGTACTTACAAGAGCGATATCCCAATCAAAAAATAACCTATTGATGAAATAATGCACTCTAAATGTCATACGATTAATGAGAATAAGCCACTCCAATAACGATTATTAACCTGCCGTCCCTTTTTTCAGACAAGATTAAGGCTGCCCACTGTCAGTAGTTGACAAATTATTGGAAGACAGTCACTGCCCTAGCCTTAGTAAGGTTTACTGAACACGGGTTTTAAACCAAGTTTTGTCGCCACTTACTAAGCCTGGCACTCTTGCTACTTAGCCTCTAACTAACCAACGCAACCTCTTCCCACCTCGTAGGCTACTGCCTGTTCTGTGCAAACAAAAAAACTCCGAGCTTTCACTCGGAGTTTTTAGTATCTAGCTTCTGTTGCTTCAGCGAATTACAGTTCGATTGAAACCGTTTCACCATCAACATTTAGCATTAGCGTGTTGCCTTCAAGCTTGTGAGACACTTCAACTTGCTCGCCTTCGTTCTTATTAGGAACAAGAAGGGTCAGGATGTTGTGCTCTTTCGATGGCTTGAATTCCACTTCAACGTGACGGTGGATTTCAAGATCTTTGAACTCGTATGGGTCAACTTCGCCAAAACCTTCAACATTCTTAACTGACGTGATGTTATCAGCAGACTCGTTGATGAAGTTTACGTCTAGGTGCGCAACTTCGCCACGGATAGTGAAAGACTTGTCTGCCACGTCGTTTGCGAAAGTTGTATGCATTAGCCAAGTCATGTCTTTCTCTTCAGAAAGCGTTGCCTTGTCTTGCATTACGAATACTTTACCTTGAACAAACCAGACCTTACGCTTGTAAGATTCAATTTCAGGAACGAAGTACTTGTAAGACGCTGTCGCATCACCTTCAACCATCTTCACATCAGATTCAGTGTCGAAATCAGAGATGTTGCCGCCCGCTTCGATACAGAAGCGATCTTGATGGTTTTCGTAGCCTGTATTCTTGTTCTCGCCATACTGACCTTTACCGCCAAATAGTGGAAGGTTCTTAGAGAACGTTTGACGACGCCATTTCGTGTGCATATCAACACCGAAACCACCGTAGTAGCCAGTGATTGACGCTAGCGTTTCACCGAATGCATGCAACGTGAATGCGTTTTGGTCACCGTGAGAGTGGCTGATTGAGCCAAACGGAGAACATTTGAATACCATGTGAATATGGTTATCACGCTCAGTCATCTTGTTGTGGAATGCAGCCCAACCCGTGATTGGGAATACTTTCAACAGTGGGTCATTCGATGGTGCTTTCTCTTCAGGTGCATCCCAAAGGAAGTTAAAGCGAAGATCGTCGTAACCGAAGTCCCACCAACCGAAGTTGTAGAATTTTGTGTGCGCTTCAGTATCACGGCCTTTCAGTTGGTTGTAGTACCAAACGTACTCAGGCTTCTGGTTAACACCTGCGTAGTGCTTAATGTTGTAAGCCAGTTTTAGACCTGGGAAATCACCGATTGAAGACTGGTCACAGAAGCTCGCGCGCTTAGAGTGAACAGGCATGCAGTAAAGCGGGAAATCACCTGTGTTTTCGTAGAATGTTTTGTTAAACATGTCTACGCCACAGTATGCTTTCAATAGATCGAATGCTTCGCCTAGGAATGCAGTTTGTGTGTTCCAGTAGTCAGGACCTTCAGCCCAACCGCCGTCTACACCGCCCCATGGTGGGTAGTGTACTGCGTAGTATTCTAGAGCGTATGCAATGTACTCGCCTGCTTTCGGGTGATCGTGGTAAAGCGCGATACACGTTGGGATGATAGCAGAAGAGATAGAACGAACACCGTGGCTGTTCAGTGGGTTGTTCAATAGATCAACCGTCACTTTCAGGTGGTGCATGATTTCGTCTAGACGCTCAATCAAAGCATCTTGAACTTGCTGACGTTCTTCATCTGTGAAGTAGCCGTGTAGCCAGTCGTAACCCCAAGCCATAGCCGCGATAACACGGAAAGCCGCTTCATCGTTATAGCCACGAGAAGTCACGCCTTCTGGATCGTACGTAGACAGTTTTAGAGTCCAAGCTTTTGCTTTAGCAATGAGCGCTTCGTCTTCTTTCACAACACCAGCAATTGCTAGGTTACGTGTCGCGTTCAGTGCCATTTGGCAATCAACGTACATTTGACGCCAGTAAGGACGCCATAGAGAAGCTTTACCTACCGTCTCAGCAGGGTACGCTTGAGGCTCTTCGAAAGGAGCAGTCTCAAGGAACTTAACTGTCGAGTTGTTGTAGAAGTCATCAAACATGCAGTGAGCTTCATCAGCTTTCACTTTCGCTTTGAATTCTTCTAACTGATCTGCTTGAACAAGAAGACGTGGACGTGCTTCGCTCAAGTTGTCTAGGAATGATAGGTCGAAGTCGCGTGTTTGAACTTCGATAGGGAGTAGGTCTACAAGATTACCTGCTGAAGTATCATTCTCCAGCTTCATCTTCCTGATTGCATCAAGAGATTTTTGGTCGCTCATTCTAACTCACTTATTTTTCAAGTTGATTGAAAGGAATTAGCAATAATATACGTCTTATTGTAGGACAATTGAATATATTTCGATTCGATTGAACCATTTTGTACAGTTTTCGTGATTTAGGTCAGATATCTTCCACCTGACGGTTTTTCCGTTGCACAGAGCAAAAAAATGCGACGCCCTTTCGAGTCGTCGCATTCTATTATAATCGTTTTATCTATATTAGCTTTCGGTTACTGCTTTCGCTTGCTTTCCGCCGTCATCGACCGCTTTAACCAATAACACACCAACACCACCAACAATCACACCACAAAGGATGAAGACTAGACGTCCCCACATTGGGTTAGTAAGTAGAGCCATTAGCATGATACCGACACCCGCTACCGCAATCAGTTTACCAAGCATTTCACGCTGTTTGTTATCCAGTACTTTCTGTTCTGCTGACTCAGCAACTAATGGAGTAGACAGGTTGCCGAAGAACTTATCAACGTCTGCTTGACGCTTCTCAGTTAATGGCTTGTAGAACAGAGTTGATAGGATGAAGAAACCACCTGTCAGCGTAATGTGAGCAATCAGACCGATAGCAACCTTAACATCAGACCATTCACGGCTTGTTAGCTCTTCTAGACCGAAGATTGAAGACACCATTTCAGCGTTAACAACGAAACCTACGTAGTAAGAAACAAAACCACCAACCACTAGCGTACCCCAACCAGCCCAGTCTGGAGTCTTCTTAATAAAGAAGCCAAGGAATGCAGGAATTGTCATTGGGAAGCCGATAAGTGCGCCTACATACATCATTGTATCGAACAGGCTCAAACCTTTAAGCGAGTTGATGAACTGTGCAATAAGGATGATCGCAATACCAAACACGGCAGAAGTAATCTTAGAAACCGTTACTAGCTCTTTTTCGCTAGCCGTACCTTTACGAACGATTGGTTCATAGAAGTTCTTAACAAAGATACCCGAGTTACGGTTTAGACCAGAATCCATTGAAGACATTGTCGCTGCAAACATCGCCGCAACTAGAAGGCCAACCATACCTGCTGGCATGTACTCTTGTACGAAGTATAGGTAGGCAAAGTCACCCGCTTTCTTACCTGCTTCTGGGTAAGCTGCTGCTAGGTCGACACCTTGACCTGCAATGTACCAAGAAGGCATGAACCAGATAAATACACCACAAAGCATTAGCACACACGCTAGTAGCGCCGCTTTCTTCGCGTTCTTTGAGTCTTTAGCCGCTAGGTAACGGTAAGAGTTAAGCATGTTGTTAGTAATAGAGAACTGCTTCACGAAGATGAAGAATGCCCAAATGCTGAAGATGCTTAAGTAGTTAATGTTGTTACCAGAAAGGAAAGAACCGCCTTCCGCTACAGGGAAGTTATTCACGATTTCACCAACACCGCCACCTTGAACAACAGCAACAACAGCACATGTCACGGTTACTGCCATGATGATAACCATCTGCATAAAGTCAGATGCAATTACCGCCCATGAACCACCCGTTACAGACATTGCCAATACAACCAAACCGGTAATCCAGATAGTTGCTGTCATGTCGAAACCGAAGATACCAGAAGCGATGATTGCTAGTGCGTTTAACCATACACCGGCAGAAACAACACTGTTTGGCATTGAAGACCAAGTGAACACTTGTTCGTTAGTCGCACCGAAACGCATACGAATTGCTTCGATTACCGTTACTACACGTAGTTGACGGAACTTTGGAGCAAAATATGCGAAGTTCATGAAGTAACCAAATGCGTTGGCTACGAAGATGACCGCTACTGCAAAACCATCGTTATACGCTTTACCTGCCGCACCGGTGAATGTCCATGCACTAAACTGGGTCATAAAGGCGGTTGCACCAACCATCCACCACAACATGTTACCGCCCCCGCGGAAGTAGTCACTGGTGGTACTTGTAAATGTTCTAAACATCCAACCTATCGCAATCAAGAATAGGAAATAAATGCCGACAATAATCGTGTTGAGTTCCATCGTGTATCCTTTGTCCGTTGTATTTTGTTACGAGGACTATAGGAAATCTCAAACTTTATTTGTAGTACAATAATCCAAATAAGTGATGGCGATCTTATTTTGATTGATTAAGTTAATTATATATATGACATAGGATGGAATATGGCCAATCCATTAAGGAAATTACTGGCATTTGAGATGAAAACTCAAAAAACCAAGACCAAAGAACATCACACCCATTAAAATCAAAGACTTATAAAAAAGCGAGACTTTGCACACTTATTAACAAATACAACCAAACACATATAAATATAAAATTCTCAAAAATAATAAAAGCCAAATCCGAGCTAAATCCCCCTCATTTATCACACAATAAACCAGTGTTTTTATCTATTGAGAGTGGACAATTTCATTAGAATTCAACTTAAATTAATCCATATTGAAGCGGCATATCCTGTTCAAACGATGGCGGATTAAAAATATACAAAAATGAAAAATCATGGATGACGCATAATTATTTGGGGGGAGCTCGAGTGTCTAAAACGAATATCGAGCGTAATATTATTTTTATTTTGATGGTAAAGAGAACGACCGCTAGGCGTATACAAGAAGGAACTGACTTAAGAAGGAGTTAAGCGGGGGTGAACCAAAACAGTGCCACACATGGTGCAACACGCTTTCTAAAAACAAAAAAGGCATGCACTTGGCATACCTTTTTGACTGGTTCAAATGAAGTTGAAAACCGTGTTTAGCTTGCAGTGGCTAAACGGTGGTTAGCATCTTGCAAGTGAGCCGCTGACATTGTACGAGCTTTTTCACTGTCGCCAGCCATAATCGCTTCATAGATTCTACGGTGTTCATTGATACATGTGCTGCCCTCTTCAGAAGAGTGCACGATGAAGTTAACGAACATGGTCGTCAGAATATTGCCGAATGGCAGGTAGAAATCGTTACCTGTTGCATTGAAGATCAAGCTGTGGAAACGAATGTCGATGTTTGTCCAACTTTCTTGGTCAAATACTTCAGCAGCATCCACTTCTACCATCTTCTGGAAGATCTCTGAAAGCTCGATACGTTGCTCAGCAGTCGCAAATTTTGCAGCTAATGCACACGCTTCTGGTTCAATCGCACGGCGAAGGCCTAAAAACTGAGAACAGAATTGGTCTATGTCGGTTAGACCATCCATCCATTCAATCAGTTGAGGATCAAGAAAGTTCCAGTATGCGCGATCCACTACACGAGTACCGATTTTCGGGCGGGACTCTAACAGGCCTTTAGAAGTCAGTAGTTTAACTGCTTCACGAAGTGCCGTACGGCTGATACCAAACTGTTCACACAGCGCCATTTCACCAGGAATAATAGAACCTTGTGGCAGTTCACCAGACAAGATTCCACGAGCGATTTCACGCGCTACTTGCACGTGCAGGCTGCGCTTCGAGCCCGAGATTGAATTAAAAGTGCTAACCATAAGTTCACTTATTTTATATGTTATGTTTATGTATTATTTAAGGATCACTATAACAGGATTTCAACCTAGCGCCAATTGAGTAAATTAGCAACGAGTCGCGTTCTATTAATTTACTCAATGAATCAAACACTTATAAAGCATCTAACTCCACACAGCTAGAAACATTATGTTACACCATTCATAAATCCGTCATCAAAACGCATCGGTTCTGTCATCCTCGATTTCTATACTCCCTTCCCAAAAAATCACTCAATTGGACTGAAATAATGAAACCGACAAAAACAAATCTCACGCTTAAGAGCGCTATTACTGCTGCGCTGATTTTTTCTGGTTCTGCATTAGCAATGGATACACGATACGAAGACCGCTCTGGTAACTTGGTCGCCGATGTACCTCAAGATGAATCACAATGGGTGGATCCAAACACGCTAATTTTTGCTTACACGCCAGTTGAAGATCCAGCAGTATACGCTGATGTGTGGAGCGAGTTTTTGAGCCACCTTGAAAAAACAACGGAAAAAACGGTTCGTTTCTTCCCTGTTCAAAATAACGCAGCTCAAATTGAAGCAATGCGTTCAGGTCGTCTGCATATCGCAGGTTTCAACACAGGTTCAACGCCACTAGCAGTTAACTGTGCTGGCTTTGCTCCATTCACCATGATGACGGCTGAAGATGGCTCTTTCGGTTACGAAATGGAAATCATCACGCACCCAGGTTCAGGCATCGAAAAGGTTGAAGACCTAAAAGGCAAAAACCTAGCATTCACATCGCAAACGTCAAACTCTGGTTTCAAAGCCCCTTCTGCGATTCTGGATGCTGAATACCAGCTTCAACCTGAACGTGATTTCAAACCGGCTTTCTCTGGCGCGCACGACAACTCTATTTTGGGTGTGGCACACAAAGATTATGACGCAGCAGCCGTCGCTAACTCAGTATTGAACCGTATGCTTTCACGTGAAGTCGTGAAAGAAGGTCAAATCAAGAGCATCTACAAGTCACAAACCTTCCCAACAACAGCTTACGGCACAGCGCACAACCTAACACCAGAGCTTCAAGAGAAGATTCAAAAAGCGTTCTTCACTTTCGACTGGGAAGGCACAAAGCTTCAAGAAGAATTTGAGCGTAACGGTGAAGCGAAGTTCGTTCCGATCACTTACCAAGAGCACTGGGAAGTGATCCGCACTATCGATACGGCAAACAAAGTCTCTTACACGTGTAGCTAAGTTCAACCGAACTAAAAAGCCAATCACACACCGATAAAACTAACTGCAGGTGTAATCGCCTGCAGTTATTCACCACTCTTTCCGGTTTACTTTCCATGCCTGTCTCAGGCGAACTCTTAGTACACCGCTCTTATAGGAATTCTATGTCTACTCTTACCCTTAAAGGGCTTACCAAGCACTACTCCAGTTCTGATAAAGCCCTTACCAACGTTAGCTTGTCGGTCAATGCCGGTGAAGTGGTTGGTTTAATTGGTCCATCTGGTGCGGGTAAATCAACGCTTATCCGTTGTATTAATCGGCTCACCGAGCCCACCAGCGGCGAAGTGATCTTTTCCAATACCAATCTAGAAACGCTGTCTAAGCGACAACTGAGACAATCACGCCGTGAAATCGGGATGATTTTCCAAGAGTACGCGCTGATTGAGCGTTTAACGGTGATGGAAAACGTACTTTCAGGGCGTTTGGGTTACGTGAACTTCTGGCAGAGCTTTACTCGTCGTTTCCCAAAGTCAGATATCCAAGCCGCTTATGCGCTACTCGACCGTGTTGGGTTATTAGAACACGCCAATAAAAGGGCCGATGCTCTGTCGGGTGGTCAGCGTCAACGTGTTGGTATTGCACGTGCACTTGCTCAGAAACCGAAATTACTGTTGATTGATGAACCAACGACCGCACTTGATCCACGTACAGCGCGCCAAATCATGCGACTGATCAGTGAGATTTGTTCAGAGCAACAGCTCCCTGCCATCATCAATATTCACGATGTTCAATTAGCAAAGCAGTTTGTTGACCGTGTTGTCGGCTTAAATGCAGGTTGTGTCGTATTTGATGACAAACCAAACCTGCTCACTGAATATGTTTTAACGCAAATCTACGGTGAAGAAGACTGGAGTCAACAAGCAGAAGAAGAAGCCGATGACCTCATCATCACAAGTCCTCGCCTGTCTGAGGCAACAATATGACTCAACCATATCCAAATCAAGCTCATCAGCATTTAAAGTCAGCACAACAACATTTAAAGTCAGGAAAACAGAATTCCAAACAATACCCGACACAGTGGACAAAGCCGCCACTGATTTCTAGCCCATGGTTACGCTGGAGCTTAATCATCATTGTCGCGGTTTACTTGTACCTTGCGACTCAATCGGTACACGTCAACTGGACTCGAATTTACGAAGGCAGCGAACGCGGCTGGCAGTTCATTTTGGCTTTCATGAACCCAGATTTTGGTGGCCGATGGAACAACATCTCACAAGGTTTGATTGAGAGTTTAACCATGACCCTGACATCAACCGTGGCGGGTGTCCTTCTTTCAATCCCATTCGGATTAGGCGCAGCCAAAAACCTTGCCCCTACTCCCGTTTATCTATTCTGCCGTGCGTTTATTTCGATCGCTCGTAGCTTACAAGAGATCATCGTTGCGATTCTGTGTGTGGCTCTGTTTGGCTTTGGTACGTTTGCGGGTTTTGTCACGCTGACCTTCGCAACCATCGGCTTTCTCGCGAAATTGTTTGCCGATGAAATTGAAGCCATCGACCCAGCACCACTCACCGCAATGCGCGCAACTGGCGCAAGTTGGTTACAACAAGTGAACTATGCGATTCAAGCGCAGGTAATGCCACGCTTTATCGGGCTTTCGATGTACCGACTCGACATCAACTTCCGAGAGTCAGCGGTAATTGGCATTGTTGGCGCAGGGGGTATCGGTGCTACATTGAACACCGCAATGGACCGTTACGAATACAGCGCAGCGGCCGCTATTCTATTGATTATTATTGTGATTGTGATGTTGTGTGAATACCTATCGACCATTATCCGCAAGCATGTGCAGTAAGGAACGACCAATGAGCACGCTAAATGACACCTCTACAAGCGCCATGAATCGTACCCAATGGCAGCGTTACGACAGTAAACAGAGCCTTATGCTTTGGCTTGGCTGGCTTTGCTTTGTTGCGCTAACGGTTTTTGCATGGCAAGTCATGAACAAGGACACGATTTGGTACTTTGTGACTGACTCACCGAATCAACTTGCTGATATTTCGTCACGTATGTGGCCACCAAGATGGAGCTACTTAGAGTCACTTTGGAGCCCTTTGTGGGACACCATTAACATCGCAACAATTGGCACACTGTTAGGGATCGTACTCGCGTTTCCAGTTGCATTCTTAGCCGCACGCAACACAACGCCAAGCACAACGTTTATCAGGCCTATCGCACTGTTCATCATTGCGGCAAGTCGTTCAATCAACTCATTAATTTGGGCACTCCTGTTAGTGGCTATCATCGGCCCAGGGTTACTGGCCGGTATTATCGCGATTGCGCTACGCTCGATTGGCTTCGTGGCTAAGTTGATGTACGAAGCGATTGAAGAAGTGAACGCAACACAGATGTCAGCAATCCAATCGACCGGAGCTTCTGCGCTGCAAGTATTGAACTACGGCATTCTTCCTCAGGTGATGCCAAGCTTCATCGGCACGAGCTTGTTCCGTTGGGATATCAATATTCGTGAGTCTACAGTTTTAGGCTTGGTCGGCGCTGGCGGTATCGGCTTGAAATTGCAAGAGTCGATGGCTATGCTGGCATGGCCTCAAGTGACTGTGATTTTCTATGCGATTCTAGTGACGGTCATCTTCTCCGAATGGGTGGCAGCCAAAGCAAGAAAAGCCCTTATCTAAATAATAAAAACAACGTCAAATAGACGGTTAGTTAGGATCAAAGCCTACTCAGTGAGTAGGCTTTTCGTTTGTTGAAACGTTCTATTCTGTTTCTTACACACATAAAAAAACCGAGCAACTCGCAGTGAGTTACTCGGTTTGACTTATTCCCGATGTATTCAGTCGTTGTTGGTATCAACGAACGATTTGCAATCACGACTGAACTCAATGTGATGCTTCGTTCCCGCAAAGCACCACATCAATACATGCCATCGTTAAACGGCATGTATGTTAATCATTTACAGTTGAGCAAATGATCCTTCCCACGAGTATGTCTCACCCGCGAACTCAACAGTGTGAGTTGCTTGCTGCGTGTCTTCAGCTTGGTTTGAGATACCGTAGTGGTAAGTGTTACCAGAAGTAGTCTGAATGCGAACAACAGTCCCGACACTGTTATGGCCCACAACAGATACTGATTTAACTAGACCACGAGCGCCTACAGAGGCTTCGATAGACTCGTTAAAGTAACCATGCGTTTCTAGTACAGAAGCAAACACGTGGTTTTGACCAGACTGACGTAAGATGAACGCAGGCTCACTCTTAAGGTTGAAGTCTGGATCGTTAGCACCAGTGCGAGCAAAAATCACTTCGCTGCCCGCATTCGCGCTGGTTACTAGGCTGTAGTAGCTGCTGTCATGTAGCCAGCTTACTAGAGAACCTTCTTCGTTCACTTTGCCTGAAGCAACGTTCCATAAATGTTGGTAACCGTTGTCTTCACCTAATGGCTTAAGCGTTGTTTCCATGTTGTAATCGAAGTCAGTGCGAATGATTTGACCCGAGTGGTGAACTGGTAAGTCGTACTGGTGCTCAGCGTCAGCTTCGATGCGGTACACATCAATTACTAGCGGTTTTTCGAACTCAGGTAGTTCAGCAAGAATCACGCTGCGTTGCATGTCTACGCCAGTGTAGTACTCAGAAATTGTGCCGCTCATACCTTGTAGCGACTGGTCGTCTGCTACGAAGAAGTGCTTCTGACCAAACTTAGACTCAGCCAATGCTGTGTTGAAGTTGTTCTGCGTTTTCTGATCAACCGTTACTGTGTTGTGAGCAACCGTCTGCTTACAGTAAGACTTGTTCTCCGGGATGTAACGACCGCCAAACTTAGGCTCAACGTTTACCCAACGACCGAAGCCGTAATCGTGCAGCACTTCGTGGCCACGGTTGAATACGCTTAGGTGCAAGCCATCGTAGTGACCATGGTCTAGCGCAGAATGGTACTGGTGGTCTGAACCGTGCTGACCAAACCAGATCAACGCCATTGTGTCGTCGTCTTGCACATCACGGTGACGAAGGATGCTTACGCCGCCTTTTTCGCCTTCAGGCCCGTCTGTTACAAACAGGCTACCCCAGTTGAATGGTTTGATGTCGTCTGCTGCATCAACCGCATCAGACAGTGTTTTACCAGAAGCATGAACCCAAACATTTTTTTGGTGATCAGCCATACCAAGCAGAGTTTCAGTCTGCTCGTAACGGTGGTAACACACAGACGTTGCCATGATAACGCCTTCATCGTTGATAGAGATTGTCTTCGATGAATCGTTCAGAGCTGGCAATGTACCGTCTGGGAATGCTGTTTTGAATACAGAGTACGACGTTGTCTTGATCACTGAGTCGTTGAATTCATAGATACCAACTTCAGGCTGACGACGTTCAATTGCTTCTGCGAACAGGTAGATTGGACGTAGCGAGAAACGGTGGTAGTAAGGACCTTCCATGTAGTAGCCGTCTGGCGAAAACAGTTGGTCAAGTTGTGCTAAGAAACCGCCGCTTACTTTGTCTAGTTTCAGGCCGTAAAGCGCTTTGTCTACAGACTCTTGATCGTTGATTGCGTAACCACAGATACCTACCGCTGCCACAGCCCATAAGCCGTGGTTGTGTACGATATCGAAGTCGTGTGCGTAAGTCACAACGAACATTTCGATCATTTGCTTAAGAAGATCGTCTTCGATCAGACGCTTTTGCTCTTCAGAAATGGTGTGGTAAATACAGCTGTACGCACAAGAAGCGTAAAGCATCCACATGTTCTCGTTCAACGTTTGGTGGAACAGCTTACCCGGAGGGTTAGAGTCACGGCTTACGTTGCTTTCAAGTGTTGGGTACACCGTCGCGTACGCTGTTAGCATATCAACGATGTAATCACGGTACTTTGTTTCCTCAGTGATAAGGAACAAACGGCCCGCTAGATCCATATGGATGTAGTTTTGCTTGTGACGGTTGTGCTCGTAACCGCCGCCTTCACCGTGACCAGGTACTTCAATGCCAACTTCCGCCATGTAAGCGTCAGTTTGTTTAATGTCGCGAGTCAGTGCGTTACCTAAAAGGCTATCCTTGCCAAGTTCTTTACGAAGCTCTGCTGCTTCATCAAAGTTAAGTAAAAGTGGTTGATAGCTCATTATTATTTCCCCTGCTCTGCTCTGCTTGCTAATTCTGGGTTTAAAGTTGTTTCTACTGAGTAGAAGCCTGTCCAGCTGTATACTTTGCCGTTCAGCTCTACTTTGTGTTCAGTGCTGTCAGTCGCGCCAAGTTGGTTGCTGATCATCACTGTCACGTTTGATTTCTCTGTGGTGATCTCAACTACCGAACCGATATTGGTGTGAGCCACTACTTTGATGTCTTTCACAACACCACGTGCATTAACTGATTGCTCGAATTCTTCGTTGAAGTAACCGTGCGTTTCAACAACAGAAGCAAACAGTGTTGTTTCACCTTTGCTGCGTAGAATGAACGCAGGCTCAGAACGTAAGTTGAAGCTTGGGTCGTTAGCGCCAGTGCGAGTAAAGATAACTTCAGCATTGTCGTTAGACGTTGCACCTAGCCACGTGTAGTAGGTGTTGTTCTGTAGCCAGCTTACCAGTGCTGTGCCCTTCACTTCACCGCTTGCCACGTTCCATAGGTGTTGGTAACCGAAGTCTTCACCTAGCGTGTTCAGCTCTTTGTTTGCTTGGTATTCAAAGCTAGTGCGAACAATCTGACCTTGATATTGGTGTGAGTAGTCGTACTGATGCTCACCTTCACCGCCTTTCTCAGAATCTAAACGGTAAAGATCTAATAGTAGCGGAGATTCTAATTCTTCAAGGTTTAGCATGAACACGCTGCGTTGCATGTCAAAACCTTCGTAATGATCGTTAGCAAATGCGCTCATGCCATTGATTTGCTCGTCTTCTACTTTGAAGAAGTGTGGCAAGCCGTGTACTGCATCTGCACGTTCAACGTCAAAGTTGTTCTGACATTTTTCATCAATCGTTACTGCGTTATGTGCAATTGTTTGACGAGCGTAAGATTTGTTTTCGTCTAGGTAACGGCCGCCGAATTTAGGCTCAACGTTCACCCAACGACAGAAACCGTATTCACGCAGTACTTCTTGACCACGGTTGAAGAAAGAAATACCCAGCGTATCAAAGTTACCGTGACCCATGCCGTGTTGGCCGTAGTTCATAACAAGTTGAGAAACGTCGCCTTTCTTATCCTGCATACGGATAAAGCCTTGCGCGCCGTTGTGACCTTGAGGGCCTTCGTTCAATTCAACACTTGGCCAGAAAGGCATGCCGATATCTTTCTCAGCAGACGCTGCTTCGTAGGCTTTAGATAGCTCAAGACCACATGGATGCATCCAAACTGCGTCTTGAATCTTCGCCATACCAAGAATGTTTTGGTCTACGCCGTTTTCAGAAGAGTAATGCTTGCTGTAAACACTTACTGCAACCTGAACACCCATGTCTGTAATACCCATAGTACGAGAAGCATCATTCAGAGCCGGGAACTCACCGTTCGGGTAAGCCGTCGCCAGCATCGCTTGTACTGTGTTACCAATCACGCCGCCTTTGTAGTTGTAGATATCCACTTCAGGCATATGACGGTGAATCACTTCAGCGAACACACACGTTGGACGAATCGCATAACGGTGGTAGTAAGGACCTTCCATGTAGTAGCCAGACGGTGCAAACAGCTGAGAAACTTGCGCTAGGAAACCGCCAGTATCATTACGATCAATGCCGTACACTGACATTTCAAGGTACTCACGCTTACCTAAAGCAAGACCACAAATACCGACAGCCGCTACTGCCCAAATACCGTGATTGTGAATTCGGTCGAAGTCGTGTGCGTATTTAACCGTGAACATTTCTAGCATTGGTTCAAAAATGCGAGACTCAATATTGTCGCGTTGTTCTTGTGTCAGAGTTGAAGCAACACAAGAGTAAGCTAAGCTTGAGAACATTAACCAGCAGTGTTCGTTCAGGATTTGGTGGAACAAACGACCTGTAGGGTTAGTGTTTTTCTGTACGTGGTAATCAAACGTTAGGTATTTGTCTGCGTACTCTTCTAGTAATTCTGTAACAAAGTCAGCGTACTTTTGCTCTTTAGTGATCAAGAACATGCGACCAGCTAGATTCATGTACGTGTAATTTTGCTTATGGCGGTTATGTTCGTAACCACCAGCCTCACCATGACCTGGGACATCAATAGGTAAACGCATGAATGCTTCTAGATCTTTCGCGTTCGCTGCAATGGTTTTGCCCATTAAGCTAGAACGGCCCACTTCAAGATGAAGCTGCTCGATTTCTGCTTCAGTCAACAATACTGGTTTAGTCGTCATATTCTTTGTCACCCTCAATAAAGAGTTTATCTGCTTAAACTTTGATTAAATTTTCAAACTCCATATAAAGTAATACAATATGAGCTTTAATTATACCTATTCGTCGCCAAATGATGAGTAGAGTCACACTATTAGTCATAAGTCATTGATGTAGCTGACTAATGGTAAATATCAGCCATTTATTAAGTTGTTGATTTATTTACGCTATATGAAGTATCGCTTGATCAATATCACACAAATTTAGATATATTGTATTACAATTGAACTCATTCCCTTATGATGGATGCAAGTTAAGTAACACTTAAAAGATTTAAACAGATTAGGAGATACACAATGAACTCTTTCTTTATCCTAGATGAAAACCCATGGGAAGAACTTGGTGGCGGCATTAAGCGTAAAATCGTTGCTTACACTGACGATCTAATGGCAGTACACCTATGTTTTGATAAGGGCGCGATTGGCCACCCTCATACTCACGAAATCCATGACCAAATCGGTTACGTAGTTCGTGGCAGCTTCGAAGCTGAGATTGAAGGCGAAAAGAAAGTCCTTAAAGAAGGCGATGCTTACTTCGCTCGTAAACACATGATGCACGGTGCAGTTGCACTAGAGCAAGACAGCATCCTTCTTGATATCTTCAACCCTGCGCGTGAAGATTTCCTAAAATAATAAACAGCGCAACCTCAGTTGCTAAGGTAAGCATATGAAATCATTAAACATCGCGGTCATTGGCGAGTGCATGGTTGAGCTACAAAAGAAACAAGACGGGCTTAAGCAAAGTTTCGGTGGCGATACACTAAATACTGCACTTTACTTGTCTCGCTTAACAAAAGAGCAAGATATCAACACGAGCTACGTAACAGCACTAGGCACTGACCCATTCAGTACCGACATGTTAGAAAAGTGGCAAGCGGAAGGTATCGACACTAGCTTAATTGCTCAGCTTGATCACAAACAACCAGGGCTTTACTACATCGAGACCGATGAAACTGGTGAACGCAGTTTCCACTACTGGCGTAATGATGCTGCAGCAAAGTTCATGTTTGACCAGGAAGACACGCCTGCTCTACTTGATAAGTTATTCTCTTTTGATGCGGTTTACCTAAGTGGTATTACGCTTGCTATCTTGACAGAGAATGGACGCACGCAGCTATTCAACTTCTTAGACAAATTTAAAGCGCAAGGCGGCCAAGTATTCTTCGATAATAACTTCCGTCCAAAACTTTGGGAAAGCCAACAAGAAGCGATTTCTTGGTACTTGAAGATGCTTAAGTACACAGACACGGCTCTACTGACGTTCGATGACGAGCAAGAGTTGTACGGCGACGAAAGCATTGAACAGTGTATTGCACGTACGTCTGAATCTGGTGTGAAAGAGATCATCATTAAACGTGGTGCTAAAGACTGCCTAGTAGTTGAGAGCCAAAGCGCACAGTACGTTGCTCCAAATCCAGTAGACAACATTGTTGATACAACAGCGGCTGGCGATTCGTTCAGCGCGGGCTTCCTAGCTAAGCGCTTAAGCGGTGGCAATGCACGTGATGCAGCGTTAGCAGGTCACATTGTGGCAGGGACTGTGATTCAGCATCCAGGTGCTATCATTCCTCTAGAAGCGACGCCTGATCTGTCTCTATAATTACGAACTTTAACTATTAATCAAGGGTTTGCTTAGTTGAAAGCAAGCCCACATTTAACGTGAGAAAGAATTCATGACTACATTAAATGAACAACTAGCAAACCTAAAAGTAATTCCTGTAATCGCTATCAACCGTGCTGAAGACGCTATCCCTCTAGGTAAAGCACTTGTTGAAAACGGCATGCCATGTGCAGAAATCACGCTACGTACAGAATGTGCAATCGAAGCGATTCGCATCATGCGTAAAGAATTCCCAGACATGCTAATTGGTTCAGGTACTGTACTGACTAACGAGCAAGTTGACGCATCTATCGAAGCTGGCGTTGATTTCATCGTAAGCCCAGGTTTCAACCCGCGCACTGTTCAATACTGTATCGATAAAGGCGTTGCAATCGTACCGGGTGTTAACAACCCAAGCCTAGTTGAACAAGCAATGGAAATGGGCCTTCGCACGTTGAAGTTCTTCCCTGCTGAACCTTCTGGCGGTACTGGTATGCTTAAAGCACTAACAGCGGTTTACCCTGTTAAATTTATGCCTACTGGTGGCGTAAGCTTGAAGAATGTTGATGAATACCTATCGATCCCTTCTGTACTTGCGTGTGGCGGTACTTGGATGGTTCCAACTAACCTTATCGACGAAGGTAAGTGGGACGAACTAGGCAAGCTGGTTCGTGACGCAGTTGATCACGTTAACGCTTAATCTATTTTAGATTGAGTGATGAAGCCTCACCTCGGTGGGGCTTTTTGTTATCTGGCGTTTATTGCGCTGACTAACCGTAAAACACGCTCAATCAACATTATGTTTCCCCCACACCTTATCGCCTTTCTCTCTATGGGCTCGTCCAGCTCCGCGACTAAGACAGGCAATAACAAGTAATGTAAGCTTTCAATCGACTTCAGCACGCATCTAACGAAGCGTTACTGGTGCCTCCTATCGCCTATCCAGCCCCTTACCCAGCAATGTTCCTTTTCGATACGTCGTCAAACATCTCTCATGGCATGCACTGAAGACCACAATAGACAAAGTGAGCCGCAAAATGTGTCCCGCCCGTCCAGTTTAACGCCCACTCAGTGACAAAAATTCCAAACACGCACCTCTAAAGCACAAAAAATAAACAAATGGCATAGAAAGGCTTCATAGCCGCAGATAAACAGAAAATAGCGAAGTGAAAACAATGAGCTACACTTGAAATCTCAATACAAAAATTTTCAGTATAGAGTTCCAAATTAACGTGAATGTCGTCGCACAACACATCGATTTGTAGCACATTTGTTACGGTTATAATTAAAATCTTATAGATACGGCAAAGTAAGCGCCCTTGTTTATATTGTAATACATATAAACATTTAACCCTCAGTTTATTTTAGATCTCAAACAAAATACACTCACATTTAAATTCAATTAAAACAAATACTTACGCGATCACACATTGGCACTAGAAAAATCAATGCGACCTAGATCATACTAAAGACATATTGTAGTACAAATAAAACTTAGGACGCGTTAATCTAAGCCCAGTTAATTATGATATTTAAAAGGCTGAAAAGATGACTATTGATACTTTTGTTGTTCTCGCCTACTTCTTCTTTTTAATCGCGATTGGTTGGATGTTCCGTAAGTTCACCACCTCTACAAGTGATTACTTCAGAGGGGGCGGCAAAATGTTGTGGTGGATGGTTGGTGCAACTGCCTTCATGACACAGTTTTCAGCATGGACGTTTACAGGTGCCGCAGGACGCGCGTTCAATGACGGTTTCGTTATTGTAATCCTATTCTTAGCCAATGCTTTTGGCTACTTCATGAACTATATGTACTTCGCTCCAAAGTTCCGCCAACTTCGTGTGGTAACGGCGATCGAAGCAATTCGTCAGCGCTTTGGTAAAACGTCTGAACAGTTCTTCACATGGGCAGGTATGCCTGACAGCCTTATCTCTGCAGGTATCTGGCTAAACGGTCTAGCTATCTTTGTAGCAGCGGTATTCAACATCCCAATGGAAGCTACCATTGTGGTAACGGGTATGGTTCTAGTATTGATGGCTGTAACCGGCGGCTCTTGGGCGGTTGTTGCTTCTGACTTCATGCAAATGCTTGTAATCATGGCCGTGACAATCACTTGTGCGGTAGCAGCTTACTTCCACGGTGGCGGCTTAACTAACATCGTTGCTAACTTCGATGGCGACTTCATGTTAGGTAACAACCTAAACTACATGAGCATCTTCATCCTTTGGGTTGTATTCATCTTCGTGAAGCAGTTCGGTGTAATGAACAACAGCATCAACGCTTACCGTTACCTATGTGCAAAAGACAGTGAAAACGCACGTAAAGCGGCAGGCCTAGCATGTATCCTTATGGTTGTTGGTCCACTAATTTGGTTCCTACCACCTTGGTACGTAAGTGCATTCATGCCTGAGTTCGCTGAGCAATACACATCAATGGGCGACAAAGCCGGTGATGCTGCTTACCTAGCATTCGTACAAAACGTAATGCCAGCAGGTATGGTTGGTCTTCTTATGTCAGCAATGTTCGCTGCAACGATGTCTTCTATGGATTCAGGTTTGAACCGTAACGCTGGTATCTTTGTAATGAACTTCTACAGCCCAATTCTTCGTAAAAATGCGACTCAGAAAGAGCTGGTTATTGTAAGTAAGCTAACGACTATCATGATGGGTATTTTCATCATCGCGATTGGTCTATTCATTAACTCTCTGCGTCACTTAAGCTTGTTCGATATCGTAATGAACGTAGGTGCATTGATTGGCTTCCCAATGCTAATCCCAGTACTACTAGGTATGTGGATTCGTAAGACACCTGACTGGGCTGGTTGGTCTACTCTAGTGGTTGGTGGTTTTGTTTCTTACATCTTCGGTATCTCTCTGCAAGCAGAAGACATCGAGAACCTATTTGGTCTAGAAACAGCGCTTACAGGCCGTGAATGGAGCGACTTGAAAGTAGGTCTTAGCTTAGCTGCTCACGTAGTGTTCACAGGTGGTTACTTCATCATGACTTCTCGCTTCTACAAAGGCCTATCGCCAGAGCGTGAGAAAGAAGTTGACCAACTATTCACTAACTGGAACACGCCGCTTGTAGCGGAAGGTGAAGAGCAACAAAACCTAGATACTAAACAGCGTTCAATGCTTGGTAAGCTTATCAGCACAGCAGGTTTCGGTATCCTAGCAATGGCTCTGATTCCAAACGAACCAACAGGACGCTTGTTGTTCCTACTATGTGGTTCAATGGTACTAACCGTTGGTATCCTATTGGTTAACGCATCTAAAGCTCCGGCTAAGATGAACAACGAGTCAGTTGCCAAATAGCTAAACAGCTAAATAGCTAAATAAGCAGCTAACAAGTTAAACCAAAATGAAGCCCATGTTATTCGATAACATGGGCTTTTTGTTTGTCTTCGGTTTATCAAAACGGAATATGAAACGCACCTCGATCAATGCTCACAAACCATAGAAATACCTATCTCCTGCCCTCGTTTCATCTTCTTTTCCAACCTTTCCAATGGTTTGATCTCTTTCTCTGATTGTTTCTGTTACTTTGAATGACAACACAAACACAACAGACAATTACAATGAAAAAAACATCACTATTACTTGCTTCCATTGCTCTGGCACTTTCTGGTGTCGCACACGCTGACCAGCTAGAAGACATTCAAAAATCAGGTACTCTGCGTGTGGGCACCACAGGTGACTACAAGCCTTTCTCTTACTTCGATGGTAAAAGCTACTCTGGCTACGATATCGATGTTGCACAGCACATCGCGGAACAATTAGGCGTTGAATTGAAGATTGTTCGTACCACATGGAAAGATCTACTGACCGACCTAGACGACGATAAGTACGACATCGCGATGGGCGGCATTACGCGTAAAATGCAGCGTCAGTTAAACGCGGAACAAACTCAAGGCTACATGACCTTTGGTAAGTGTTTCTTGGTTGCGAAAGGCACCGCAGAACAGTACGACAGCATTGAGAAAGTGAACCACTCTTCTGTTCGTGTGGGCGTGAACATTGGCGGCACTAACGAGATCTTTGCCGACGCGAACTTGCAGAACGCAAGCTTCACACGCTACGAGAACAACCTCGACGTACCAAAAGCAGTAGCGGAAGGCAAAGTTGATGTGATGGTGACAGAAACCCCTGAAGGTCTGTTCTATCAGGTAACTGACGAACGTCTTGAAGCGGCCCGCTGCGAAACCCCGTTCACCAACAGTCAGTTCGGCTACCTGATTCCTAAAGGTGAACAACGTTTGTTGAACACGGTGAACTTCATTATGGATGAGATGAAATTGAAAGGTGTTGAAGAAGAGTTCCTGATCCACAACTCCCTTAAGTAACTCTTTTCAATTTATACCGTAACAAAAAAGAGGCCAGCAATGCTGGCCTCTTTCGTTATGGTTCAATGGTTCGCTTTAACCGTGAGTTATCACATTCTGCTGTACCAATGCATCCAGAATGTCCGAAGGCATGGTGCTACTTAAGGTTAGCTGTGGCGCAAGGTCTTCAACCACAATCACCTGTTCCGTAGTACCTAAGCCATCCGGGTTGATCGTAAGCTCAATATCATCCCCGTCCACTTTCGCGTCTATTTGTTGTAGCAACGCGGTCATGTCTGGAGATGTATTTTTAAGCTCCGGCAACACTTCTCTCAAGTCAATGCTGTCCCCTTCCGACAAATCAAAGTCGGTAATCGTATCTTCAACACCATCTTCGATGTTAAGCCATACGAACGAGTCCATACCATCACCACCAGTCAGAATGTCTGAGCCTCCGCCGCCAATCAGGGTGTCGTTACCGTCACCGCCAACAAGCGTATCGTCACCTGCGCCACCTTCAAGTCGATCATTCCCTGAACCACCCGTTAAGTCAGTCGCATTAGCACCAGCCAGTAACTGAACATCATCGGTTTCCGAAGCCAAGTTAATATCAACTGCGTTAGACACAATGTTCAAGTTAAGGTCAATCGATGCAGAGGTTGCTGTATCGTTGTTGTCAGTCTCTTCAGAAACCGCCTCGACTTTCAGTGTGTAGTTACCTGGAGTTTGAGAAAGCCCAACCGCTTGCAAGCTTTCAATTGCATCTGCCGTTGCTACCCAAACACCACCGCCAAGATCCGTCACAGAACCCGCAGCACTGGTGATTTGAGCGCCAGCAGGTACATCACTGATATGCAGCGTTAGCTCTTCTGTAATGTCCGTTAAGGCTGCGATAATTCCAACCAAAGGAATACCACTCGCACTCACTGATTGGCTCGCAGTAATGTTTCTCACGTAGTTAGTCGCACTATCGATAGACAGGGTTGGTGCATTCGCCACTGGCGTCACCGCGATGTTGTAAACCACAGGTGCTGTCTCTATCGCAATACCTGAAGGGTTGCCGCTGTCTTTGGCAACAACTTCTAATCCAATGCTATTGGTTGGAGACAGGCTCGCATCAAGGAAAACACCATTTGGACTGGTTGGCGTATCAATCAACGCATTCAGGTCACTCAATGTCCCCACTAAGATGACTGAACCCGTGTTGTTGCCGTTAACAACAACCGTCGTCACTGCTGGAAGTGATACATTCAATGTACCGTAATCCACCGTCAGCGTGACGGTCATCAGATCATCAGAAAATGTATCTACATAATCAGGGTCACTGACATTGATACCACTCAACAGTTGACCAGCATCCTCGTCAATAACCGTAGTGACACTGTCACCATTAACGACCGGTGTATCGTTCACTCCATCGACAATCGCGGTGATCTCCGCTGTATCCGTTAGGAAGTCATTAGCGCCGTTGGTTGTACCATCATCCTCTACGGTATAGGTAAACTTAACGTTGCCGTTGTATTCATCAGCTGCCGTAAATACCCAGTATGGGCCAGTGATCGTAGCATCATCAGCACCACCTACGTTCTCGAAGCGTTGTAGTTGACCTTGGCCTTCATCGAGCGCCAGATTAGTCACGGTAATCGTGTCGTTTTCCGGATCGCTCGTCGCAGCAATTAAATCGCCCTCTTTGATGATCAACTGACCTTCTTCAAGGATGTTGCCTAAGTCGATGTCCGTTGCTACAGGAGCGTCATTCACTTCCGTTACTTCAAGGCTAATTTCAGCGCTATCGGTCAAGAAATCATCCACACCATTGGTTGTGCCATCATCGATAATGGAATAGTTGAATTTCACATCACCGTTGAAATCATTATCTGCAACGAACAGCCAGAATGGTCCGGTAATCGCCGCGTTATCGGCGCCACCTGCGTTTTCAAAGCGCGTTAATTGGCCTTGTCCTTGAGTCAGGGTTACACCCGTAACCGTCAGGTTATGGTTTTCAATGTCAGAACTTACTGAAATCAAGTCTCCTTCCACAATCACTATTTGACCATCTTCAGCAATCGAACCTAAATCAACATCAGTTGCCACAGGAGCGTCATTCACTTCCGTTACTTTAATGGTGAAAGTAGTTTGGTTGGTCTGTGCTGTATTCGGATCACCCGCGTCAATCAAGCCATTATTACCGCCGTCATCGAGTGTTGCATTAATCGTGACTAAACCACTCTGGTTGAGATAGTTCTGGTCTGGGTCTGGTTTGAACGTCACGGCTCCATTAGTCAATGCGGTATTGATGTCGGCTTCTTTACCGGTAATCACCAATGAGCCACCAGGTTGCAATACAAACGTCACGTCAGGTGAGCTCGTAAACTCAAACACACCTTGCGCTCCCGGAAGTGTTTGATCGACTTGCAACGTAAGAACATACGGAGCGTCTGGATTATCAAAGTTAGCATCAACGTCGTAGATACTAAAGTTGTCGATAGCAACACTAATGTCTTCCGATGTTTCAATATTCGTTACGTTCACAAAGATCGGTTGATCGTTAATAGGATCAATCACCAGATCAACATCGAAGCTGGTTGGCGTCCCCAAATATTCGGTGTTATCAGCGTCAGTATCCACAGAGCGAACGGTAATCTGCAGCGGGCCATTAATGCCTAATACATTACCCGTATCGCTATTGTGTTCACCAGAATTGAATACGATCTTATCAAGTGACTGCGCAGCAACATCCAGTGTCCAGATCTTCGTAACTGGATCGTAACTAGCCAAGGTCGTGCCGTCTGGGTAGTAGATAGAGGCATCTTGAGGCACACCAGCAACTTCGACTCGAAGTGTCTCTGGCGCATTCTCGGTATAAGTGCCGCTGCCCGTTGCAGATAGCTCTTTATCCAAAATTGTCGCATTGATTTCGATATCAATGTTTTGACCTTCGTTACCTGTCACAGAATCTGTTGGATTAGTATCAACATCATCACCCACAGGTACCACATGCAGCTTAAAGCTTGGCAGATTTGATGCTGCAGTAGGCACACCCAACAAAGATTCTTGAGTAAATACGGCAACACCAAATTCAGCCGTACCACTGAAGTCCTTAGGCGGTAAAATCGAAATCTCACTCAAGTCGAACGATAACCCTGATGCTTGAGGTAGTTGAACACTCCACTCACCACCACCATTATTCTTCACCGTGTATGCCGAACCAGCATCTGCACGCATCTGGAAGCCATCAGGTACATCTGTAAACTTAATCGACACAAACTGTTCTGAGCCATCAAGGTCAGTCAGTGCAATCGATACAGGCCCTGTGCCCGACAAAGAAATCAGCTGGTCCTCAGTACCCGTAATCTCGATAACATCAGGATCGCTACCCGGGCCAGTGACAGACACGTCATCCACCACAGGAACGACTTCAAAACTGACATTGGTTGAGAAAGTATCGGTATCAGTCGCGCTGCCAGTTGGCGAAGCTGCATCATTGTATGTAGCAGTATCGGTAATCGTCCCGCTGACATTCACTTGCACCTGATTTACGTCATTATCTGTTGGGTAATTTAACGCCGGTCGGAATAGTACATTATCCAACGCGCCTGCATTAATCTCAGCTTCATTAAAGGTCACCGATGTGCCAAGCGATACCCCTGCGCTGGTATAGAAAGCCCCAACACTCGTGTCATTTAACGTCAGTGTGATAGAGGTGAATTTTTCGTCACCACCTTCAACTCCGCTTACTTGGTCATCAATGGTCGAGCTGAAATCAAGTTGGATATAGGTATCTTCGTAGCCGACTGGATCTTGCCCTGCTTGACCGTCGGTATCGACAGGGTTAAACGAATCGTCAAGCGAACCAACGACAGTAACGTCAATATCTGGGTTACCTTCAACATCAGGAGCAACTTTAATGACTACTTCTGTCACTAGAGTTTTCTCATCCCCCGACAATACGTCTTTAGTTACTATCGTCAACGGCAACCTAAAGTCGCCGGAGTAGTCGGCTGGTAAGTTAAGCAGTAGTCCAGAGAGGTCGGTCGAGACCCCTTGATCGACGGTAGTCTGGAATACATATTTCCCGTTAACAAAGTCGAGGTCGCTGCTTCCCGATAAACTAATTGGGAAGGTGACTTCGTTCGCCGCTCCTGGATTAATGGTCACACTGTCATCAATAATGATGGTCACTTGATCAGTTGAGTCGTCTTCGCCCGAGAACGTAATTAGACCATTCAATGCCGTCCCCAGATCTAACTGGGTGTCCTCAATCGCATCAACAACACTGTTTGGTGTAATATCAATATCGGCAGCAACCTTGTTACTCCCAACCACCACTTGAGGAAATGACAGAGTGACTTCTCCGTCCCTACGAGCGGCCGTAGATGACTCAACCTCAGCACCATCACCTCGGTCTATCACCGTACTAAAGATGTCCATCTTGATGTCATTGAACCCTCCAGCCCCGCTGTTTCCTGAAGGAAGAACAAGGCCGTTCGGTGCACTTATGCTAAATATGTCTTCATTCGTTACAACCCAGCGCCCATTGCCTTCATAAGCAGCGCCAATAACGAGCAGTTGATTGAGTACAGCATCTGATAGCTCCGAACCGTCCACGTTTGTTAATTCAATAACTAACTGGTCAACTTCTTCGATAGCGGACGAAGCATCTGTTTCTTGATATCGAATGACGAACTCATCCGTAACCGATGTATTATCGCTGTTGGTTGTGAACTTAAGCACGCCAGTGTTTGCATCAGCAACTACGGTTGCTAGTGCTCCAGTACCCAGCACATCATCGACGATAAGCTTGTTGCTAGCGTCTTTCGGCTCAACGACTGGAAGTACGATAACATCAATCGAGCCCGTGATTGTCGCGGTAGCGATGCCCTGACCAGGATCAGTCGCATCAACATACTCATGATCTCGCTCTTCGATCATGACAACCGTATTAAGCGTAAAGTCGGTGCTCGAGTCTTGTTCAGGTGTGATCTGAATAAAATTATTGTTCAGTGCAATTTGAGTAAACTCTTCTGCCGTCTGTCCACTCTTCGGCGTAATGGTTAAAGTGCCTGCTGAAGCATCGTAAACCCAAGTTACATCGCCATTAACCACAACACTTTCAACATCTGTCGGAATGGCACTGATCACAATAGAAGTGAAATGCTCATCATCATCAATATAATCAGTACCCTCTGGGTGCCAATCAATACTGATCGCCGTATCTTCATCGCCATTAGTGACTGTGCTGTACGTCGCTGAGGTATCGATTCTAGGTTCGACTAACACTCGCACTTCTTGGTCAAACGTAAGCGTATGACCGTCATTCTCAGTCACGATCACTTTACCCTGAATGTGAATGTTCTCTGTTGAAGAATCGACAGGTCTGATGCGGATTCCTGAGGTTTTACCTGCGTCAGTGATGTTCGCTTCGTAGATAGGTTTAGAAAGATCGGGGCTACCACCCGGACCGGTTTCGTAACCGACAAAGTTAAGGTCAATAATGGTACCGTCACCGTCTTCCAGAATAACGCCATCAGGAATACCCGAGAGGATAACGGTTATGGATTCTGAACCATCGTCAGGTAATGGGGTTTGATCTACTGCTGCAGGATCAGGTCTTCTCTCTCCCGACAACACGGTGAAATCAAGCTCGGCGTAGCTGTCTCCATTCTGGCTCTCTTGGATCGTGGTTTGAACACCAGGTGTTGTGCCATCGGTGATTGCTGTCCAAGCCGTACCGTTTGTACCGCCATAAGGAATATCTGCAACCCCTTTAACCTCAACGTTAACCGTTTTAGTTCCTAGGATTTCTTCATCAACTTGTGCACCAGTAGAGAGGTTCGCAGTGTCTTTAACCACACCGGTTACATCAAAAGTAAAATCGACATTGCTGTGTTTAGTCGGAACAATCTCTACGTTGGCGAGATCGGAATACGCCACTTCCTGATAATCAATACCGTTAATAGTGATTGTAGGAACTGGGGTCGTAGTTCCAAGGAAATAAAGCACCGCCCCTTCGGTAATATTACTGATACGAACAAATAGCTCTTCTGAACCATCAGTGTCCACTGAGCCGTTCATTGTGATGACTTCGTCTAGCGTGAAGGCATCTTTGTTGTCCAGAGGACCTAGGTAGTCTGGGTCATCAATATTGTCTTCGTTAATACGAATCCGGTTAACACTGAACGACCCAGGGTCCGCATCGGCAGTCACATCAATGATAATGTTTTGCTCAACAGAGCGAGCGGTCGTTTTGTCTAACCCGCCGTTCGCTGAATCATCGTATGGGTTAAGCGTCTCTTCCGTAATTGCCGTCGCTTTGAACTCAATTTGTCCAGAGAAGTTGTCGATTGGGTTAACGACTGTGCTATTAATATCAGCAGATGCGATGATATAAACACCATTAACAGGCGTTAACACATTGCCATTTTGATCAAGTAACTCAAACTTCCCATCACCCTGAATCGCTTCAAGTTCATAGGTAATCGTCTCAGTATTGCTGTTATCTTGCGATTCAGCATTCAGCTGCAACGTAACATTGTCTTCATCTTCATTCACTTGATACTGATAAGTACTGTTGGCGTCATCCCACGTTGCAATATCCGCTACCGCTTCAATCTCGATTCTGAAGTTTGAGTTAACGGTGTGATCCGTATTGCCATTTTTCTCAATTTCTAGCTCATAACGAACGCGCCCACCAGTTTCATCCGAACTAGCGTGTTGGTCCGGAACAAAGAACAAGTTGTCTATCGTCGCAATAGTTTGTCTTGGCTCATTCGGATTTGGAGCAAAGCTTTGTTCGAGTTGAGGAGGACCAAATATAATGCTCCCATTTGACTCAGGCACTAATTCAATGTAGTCAGCACCATCAAAGTAATAAAAAGTACCTTGATGACTATCACCTCCGTTCGGGCTTTTAATCGTCAACTGGCCAATAGATTCAGCGTTATCTTGGTCATACAGACTAACTTGCAGCGCAACTTGAGCTGGCGCATTAGGCAAACCATTTTGGTTATCTTGAATATTCTCAAGAGCCGGCTCATCACCTGTTGCATAAGGTATGGTTGAGTCTCTACCCGCATCCTCGAAGGTCGTCACTTTCAGAGCGATTCTTGTAGAGTCCCTATCAGTAATCGTTATATCTAACGGTGTTTCAGAGGTATCTAAATCGCCATCCGTCGCAATCACATTAATCGAAAAATCGATGGTGTCTAGGCCGTCATGATCGAGATAGCCGTTAGCTCTAAATTCAACCTCGCCATTTGAGTTGATACGCAAACGCCCTAGCTCACGGGTGTCCACGCCACCACTACCATCGTCGGTTTGTTCGTACACTCGTACTTGTTGACTACCGCTATTTAAATCGAAACTGCTGCTGTACGGCCCGCTGTTTCCTGTACGGAAAACAATATCTGCACCATTACTGGTAATGCCCTCAATTCGACTCAGTACCGCGCCATCCGCGCCGACATCCGTCGCATTAGCAAACATGTCAACTTTGGAATTACCATAGCCCTGGCCTTCAATTCGTGTGATCGATTGAGTTGTCACCAATGGAACATCATCAGTCACCGTGATTTTCAAATCGATCGCGTTTGATTGGTCTTGATCAAAATCTTCTGCAACAACAGAAAAGTTAAGGTCAATTGCGTTTTCATTCGCGCCATCAGGGTGCTTAAGTGGTTTAAACAATTCAAACTGATAGCTGTTATCCGAGGTATCGAAAATAATCTCAAACACAGCTTCATTACTCGTTGCAGTTTGAGCAACGTAAGTAAATGTTGTGCCGCTTTGTGAAACAGCAAGCCACTCTAAACTTTCTCCGTTGGAGGTTAAGCCAGTCAGAACCAAATCTTCATCAACCAGTTCATACTTCACAACACCATCCGCGCCTTCATCGACAGTGAACAGGCCATTAATAACGGTATCTTCAGATTGATCCGAACCTATGCCTGTAAGATCGTCTTCATCGACAACCGTTTCGCCCGTCGGCGGCGTCATTTCCGGAACATCATCAATGACTTGAATTGGTAATTGATACTGGTTGGAATCATCGCCATCACTATCAACAGCCACTACATCAAAGAAGATAGGCAGCTTATTTCTCGCCTCTGAGCTAGGCTCATGGTCTAGAGGACCAAGCAAGGTAAAGGTGTATGACCCATCGTTACCCAAAGCAAGAGTAAAAATCGGTGTTCCACTTGTGGTGGTTCCTTGATAGGTGGTTGTGTTCGCAGCCCCGGTGACCTCTGTGATCGAAATCGCTTCGTTACCTGATGTCAGATCATCTTCTAGGTCAGATATATTACGTAGCTCATAAGCCTCAACTTTATCTGCACCTTCTATGGTCACAAACGAGCCTGTAGCCTGAGTCACAACAGCTCCTAAATCATCTTCATCAACCACAAACGTACTGGCGACAGTAGTATCAGTGATGGTTGGAACATCATCGGTAATGGTCACCGTAAGAGGTTTCATCGCTGAATCAGTGTCGTCTTTGTCGACTGCGATCACTGGCAAGGTGAAGATTTGGTTGTTATTACCTTGTACCGGCAGATGATCTAACTCTTCTAACAATATGAAGGTATATCGGCCAAGCACCGAGCTATCAAAAGTGATAGTGAAAATATCCGTTTGGACACCGCCGCTTTCAACATAACCAATATAATTATCGCTGTTCAGAGGATCTTCTTTTAACTGAACCACCAAGCCATCAGCTTTCAGATCGCCTGATGTGTTGAATTGAGCCGAATCAATACGGAAGTGGCTCACATCATCACTTCCTGCTGTGAAAATAATGGTTTCAGTTTGGCTCACAGGTAAGCCCGGTGAAGAGCCATCAACCAAATTGGCTTCAGCTAAAGCGATGGTTGGTAAAGTATTGATAGTTGGTGGCGCGCCATCTGAAATCGTCAATGTCACGGTCGAAGTAACAATATCACCGTCTTTATCTTCTGATGTCACGGTAATCGTCTTAACGATATCACCACCAGAATGATTCAGGTTTCGATTAGGCTCAAAGCGCACATCACCTTCAAGCGTGATAAACAACGAACCTTCCGTAAATACAAACTCTTGCTCACCAGTGTTGGTTTGCACCAGAGACTCTTCAGGCTGACTACCATAAGTAAATTTGGTTATGGTAGCGCCATCAGCACTTTGCGCAGGCATCACATCAAATGTCGTTGTGGTAGGTGTGCCCGTGCTTGGTTCAGTGATGCTAAGCGCACCAGACTTCATTAACTGGACATCATCGGTGATGGTTACTGAAAGCGGTTTAGACGCTGAAATATCGCCATCGGTGTCTTGCGCGTAAACAGAAAGATCAAAACTCAGATCGTTGCTTCCTAAGCCATCAACGTGATCCAAACGCTCAAGCAGCGTAAAGGTATACTGGCTAGGATTAGTATCATCAAAATCTAGGGTGAATATGATTTTCTCACCACCCGAACCATCCGTCGTAAACGCAATGTAGTCGCCAGAACCCGCAGGCTCCTCACGTAAACTCAATTCAAGGCCATCAGACTTCAACACGCCGTTGGTATTGAACAGCCCAGCTTCAACGACTATTTTTCCAATGTCATCACTGCTCGCTAGCGAGGTGATAGTCTGAGTCACACTGACAGGCGTTCCGCTAGGTGTCGAACCATCCGCAAGTAAGCTTTCCGACAAGCTGACACTTGGCACAACGTTGATTGTTGGTCCATCGCCATCAACAATCGTAAGCGTGACTGTTGATGAAAAGGTATCTTTATCAAAGTCAGAAGACGTAAACACAATCGACTTAACAATGTCGCCCGCAGAATGATCTAGATTTCGGTTTGGTTCGAACCTTACATCACCGCTTAGCGTGACAAACAGTGAGCCTTCAGCGAAGGTAAACTCTTGCTCGCCATTGTTAGTTTGATCCAAGGTGATCGCTGAACCACCACCAAAAGTAAACTGAGTAATGGTCGCCCCATCAGCACTTGGTGTAGGCATTACATCAACAGTAGCAGTGGTTGGTGTGCCAGTATTTGGCTCTGTGATGCTTAACGTGCCATCTTGCATCTGTTGAATGTCATCTTGTATCGTTACCATGACATCGCGTTTAACCGAATCATCACCATCGGTATCAACGGCGTAAACAGGCAGGTTGAAGTTGAGGCTGTTATTAAGATCACCATCAAGGTGATCTAACGCCTCAATCAAAGTGAAGGTGAACTGCCCTTTATTAACGCTATCAAAATCAATGGTGAATACATTAGTTACGTTACCGGCCCCGTCATCAGTAAACCCGATGTAGTCGCCAGGTGAAGCAGGATCTTCTTTTAACTGAACAACAAGACCATTTGATTTGAGTAGGTCGCCAGGATTGAACTCGTTGGTTGCAATTCTAAAGTGGCTTAAATCATCACTACCCACGGTATAAGTGATCGTTTGTGTCGAGCTAACCGCTGAACCACTCGGCATAGAGCCATCAGCAAGACCAACTTCCGATAGGTTAATATCTGGCACTACATCGATAACCGGATCAATTCCGTCTTTGATCGTCAACGTGACATCCGCGGTATCGGTATCGTTATCAAAATCACTGGTCGTCACGACTATCGTTCTCACGATATCGCCAGATGAATGGTCTAGATTTCTACTTGGTTCAAAGCGCACCTCACCTTCAATCGTGATGTACAGTAAGCCATCGGTTACGGTAAAAACTTGTTCTGTAGACACAGTTGGGTCTAACGTAACAGCCGTGCCACCATCGTAGATAAACTGAGTCACTTTCGCGCCATCAGCACTCTGTGTCGGCATAACGTCGATTGTTGGCGTGGTTGGCGTACCTGCTGCTATATCAGCAAGTGAAGGCTCAGTGATACTTAACTCCCCATCTTGAACGCCTTGTACATCATCGGTGATCAACACGGTCATTGGCGACATTGCAGAATCATCACCATCGGTATCAACCGCTAAAACAGGGACATCGAAACTTAGAGTATTGTTTTGTAATCCATCTGTATGGTCTAACGCTTCAAGCAGTGTGAACGTATATTGCCCTAGATTGGTTGTCGAGAAACTGATCGTGAAGACGTTGGTTTCGACGTTAGAACCGTCCTTGACGAAGCCAATGTAATTACCAGAATTCGCTGGCTGCTCTTTAATCTCAACCTCTAATCCATTCGACTTCAAAGCCCCCGAAGTATTGAACTGAGCAGGGTCAATTCTGAAATAACTAACATCGTCACTACCTTCTGAGTAGGCAATAACTTGAGTCATCGCCACTGGATTGCCGGTTGGCGAAGAACCATCAGCGAGATCCACTTCTGAGAGCGTAATTCCAGGGACCAAATCGATCGTTGGAAGATCACCATCGGTAATCTTCAATGTCACGGTAGATGAGACGATATCACCATCAAGGTCAGTAGATGTAACAACAATCGTCTTAGTAATATCACCACTCGTGTGATCTTGATTTCGCACAGGCTCGAATCGTATCTCACCTTCTGTGGTAATAAATACAGAACCTTCAGTGAACACAAACTCTTGCTCGCCATTCACATTGAGATCAAGGCTTTCTGCACTGTTTCCATCAAACACAAATGAAGTGATTTTTGCTCCATCTGCGCTCTGATTTGGCATCACGTCCAGAGTATTCGATGTTTCGACGACTCCAGCAGGCTCACGACTGGTTATTGTGCCGCCTTGCATCAACTGCACATCATCACCAATAGTCACGCCAAGCTGAGAGACTAACGAATCGTCGCCGTCACTATCCACCGCATACACAGGCAGATCAAAACTCAGGTCGTTGTTGCCACGTGCATCTTGATGATCCAAGGCTTCGATTAAGGTAAAGGTGTATTCACCTAAGGTTGTCCCAGAAAAACTCAACGTAAATACTGTGGTTACCGCATTCGACGAGCTGGTTGTAAATCCGATGTAGTTGCCCGACCCTTGCGGATCTTCACGTAATTCAACAGCTAAACCATTCGATGTGAGTGCATCATTGGTATTGAACTCTGTTGGTTCAAGGCGGAAGCGGACCACATCATCACTTTGATTAGTGAAGGTGATGGTTTCGGTTTGACTTACCGCACTGCCACTTGGGGCTGAACCATCCGTCAGGTTCGTTTCAGATAAGCTAACCGTTGGAATAACATCAATGGTTGGAATATCACCATCGGTGATCGTTAACGTAACGGTTGACGTGACTGAGTCTTTGTCGAAATCGCTTGAGGTCACCACTATCGACTTAACAATATCGCCGGCCGTATGGTCAAGATCTCGATTAGGCTCAAAGCGAACTTCACCTTCGAGGGTAATGTACAGTTTGCCTTCTGCGAAGATAAACTGCTGTTCGCCTGCAATATTTTGATCGAGGGTGTTTACGACGCCATCATAAGTGAACTGAGTGATGGTCGCGCCGTCAGCACTTTGGTTTGGCATGACATCAAAAGTAGCCGTGGTCGGTGTACCAGCCGCTAAATCAGCGACGGTCGGCTCGGTAATATTGAGCGCACCACCTTGCATGATTTGAACATCATCATCAATCGTTACATTAAGCTGCGATACCAGTGAATCATCACCATCACTGTCTACCGCATAAACAGGCAGATCAAAGCTCAGATCATTGTTCGCTAGGCCAGCAACATGGTCTAGCGCTTCAAGTAGAGTGAAAGTGTATTCTCCTAACGTGGTTGAAGAGAAGCTAATGGTAAACACGGGGACTTCAGCGCTCGAACCGTTGGTAATAAAGCCTATGTAAGTGCCCGGATTAGCAGAATCTTCTTTTATCTCGACCGCAAACCCATTCGATTTCAGTACACCACCGACATTAAACTCAGTTGGTTCAATGCGGAAACTCGTCACATCATCACTTTGGTTAGTGAAAGTAATCGTCTCGGTTTGACTTACTGCGCTACCGCTCGGGCTAGAGCCATCGCTAAGGTTAGTTTCAGATAGAGTAACGCTTGGCACGGCATCGATGGTTGGGATATCACCATCGGTAATCGTCAGCGTAACCGTTGCTGTCACGGGATCGTTATCGAAGTCACTTGAAGTCACCACAATCGACTTCACGATGTCCTCGCTAGCCGTGTGGTCCAAATTACGATTAGGTTCGAAGCGAACTTCACCTTCAAGCGTGATGAACAACTCTCCTTCTGTGAAGCTAAATTGCTGCTCACCTGTGTCCGTTTGATCCAGTGTTCGAACTTGACCGTCATAAGTGAACTGAGTGATCGTCGCACCATCGGCGCTTTGCTCTGGCATCACATCGATGGTATTGGTTGTAATTGTGCCGTCTGCAAGATTTGGCTCCGTGATATCTAACGTACTATCCTGCATGATTTGGACATCATCACCGATGGTTACACTCAATTGAGAAACCAATGAATCATCGCCATCACTGTCGACGGCGTAGACTGGCAGATCAAAGCTCAGATCGTTATTTGCAAGGCCATCCGCATGGTCTAATGCTTCAAGTAAAGTGAAAGTGTACTGGCCTAAATTGGTATCCGAGAAGCTAATCGTGAACACGTTAGTTTCAACGTTCGAACCATCAGTCACAAAACCGATGTAGCCACCCGGTGTAGTTGGGTCAGCTTTCAGTTCGACAGCCAATCCGTTCGATTTCAGAGCACCACCAACATTAAACTCAGTCGGTTCAATACGGAAACTCATCACGTCATCACTTTGGTTAGTAAAGGTAATGGTTTGAGCTGAACTTACCGCACTTGCATTCGGAGCAGATCCGTCGCTCAGATTCGTTTCTGACAGAGTAACGCTTGGCACCGTGTCAATCGTTGGGATATCGCCATCAGTAATGGTTAGCGTTACCGTTGAAGCCAGCACATCGTTATCCGAGTCACTAGACGTCACCACAATCGATTTCACGATGTCTTCGTTCAGCGTGTGGTCTAGATTACGATTAGGCTCAAAGCGCACTTCACCTTGAAGCGTGATGAACAGTTCACCTTCTGTGAAGCTAAACTGCTGCTCGCCGTTATCATTTTGGTCAAGCGTTCGAAGTTGGCCATCATAAGTGAATTGCGTCACCGTTGCGCCATCAGCACTTTGACTTGGCATCACATCAATGGTGTTAGTTGTCACTGTGCCAGCGGCCAAATCTGCGACGGTTGGCTCGACGATATCTAACGTACCGTCTTGCATGATTTGAACATCATCGCCGATGGTGACGTTTAACGGAGACATCAGTGAATCATCGCCATCACTGTCTACCGCGTAAACAGGTAAATCAAAGCTGAGGTCATTGTTGCCACGGGCATCTTGGTGGTCCAACGCTTCGATGAGCGTGAACGTGTATTCACCTAATGACCCAGAATTAAAGCTTAATGTGAATACTGTAGTTTCTACGTTTGTGGTACTCGTCGTAAAACCAATGTAGTCACCCGACCCTGCCGGTTCTTCACGTAGCTCAACGGCTAAACCATTCGATTTAAGATCGTCGTTAGTATTGAACTCCGTTGGCTCAATACGGAAACGAACCACATCATCACTTTGATTGGTAAAAGTAATGGTTTGAGTCGAGCTTACCGTGCTGCCACTTGGAGCAGAGCCATCACTCAGGTTAGTTTCAGAAAGGGTAACGCTTGGAATGACGTCGATCGTAGGATTGTCACCATCAGTAATGGTCAGCGTAATGGTTGAAGTTACCGGATCGTTATCGAAGTCGCTTGAAGTCACGACAATCGACTTCACGATATCTTCACTAACTGAGTGGTCTAAATCGCGATTAGGTTCAAAGCGCACTTCACCTTCAAGGGTGATAAACAACTCACCTTCTGTGAAGCTGAACTGCTGTTCGCCAGTGTCATTTTGATCAAGCGTTCTTAGCTGACCGTCATAAGTAAACTGAGTGATCGTCGCACCATCAGCACTTTGGTTTGGCATCACATCAATGGTGTTGGTTGTGATTGTGCCGTCTGCAAGATTTGGCTCGATGATATCTAACGTACCATCTTGCATGATTTGAACATCATCACCGATGGTCACATTCAGCTGAGACACCAGTGAATCGTCGCCGTCCGTATCAACCGCATAAACAGGCAGATCAAAACTCAGATCGTTCTTATCTAAACCATCCGCATGGTCTAACGCTTCAAGCAGAGTAAAGGTGTATTCACCCAACGTACTCGTAGAGAAAGCAATCGTGAACACTGGAACTTCAGTGCCCGAACCATTGGTAATAAAGCCGATGTAAGTACCTGGATTAGCAGAGTCTTCTTTTATCTCAACCGCAAAACCATTCGATTTCAGTGCACCGCCGACATTGAATTCAGTAGGTTCAATACGGAAACTCGCCACATCATCACTTTGGTTGGTGAAAGTAATCGTCTCAGTTTGACTTACTGTACTTCCGCTTGGCGCAGAGCCATTGGCTAAATTAGATTCCGAAAGCGTAACACTTGGTACCGCATCAATCGTTGGGATATCGCCATCAGTAATCGTCAGCATCACTGTGGAAGTCAGTACATCGTTGTCTAAATCGCTTGAGGTCACCACAATCGACTTCACGATGTCCTCGCTAGCCGTGTGGTCCAAATTACGATTAGGTTCGAAGCGCACGTCACCTTCAAGCGTGATGAACAACTCACCTTCAGTGAAGCTAAATTGCTGCTCACCATTGTCAGTTTGATCCAGAGTGCGAACTTGACCGTCATACGTAAACTGGGTGATAGTCGCGCCATCGGCACTCTGATTTGGCATCACATCAATGGTGCTAGTTGTGATTGTTCCATCAGCCAGATTTGGCTCGATAATATCTAACGTACCATCTTGCATGATTTGAACATCATCACCGATGGTCACATTCAGTTGAGACACCAGTGAATCATCACCATCGCTGTCTACTGCATAAACAGGCAGGTCAAAGCTCAAACTGTTATTCACCAGACCATCTTCGTGGTCAAGCGCTTCAAGTAACGTAAATGTGTATTGACCTAGATTTGTACCAGAGAAGGTAACGGTAAAGACGTTGGTTTCAACATCCGACGCGTCTTTAACAAAACCGATGTAATCGCCAGCACTGTTAGGATCTTCTTTTAGCTGAACCGCCAAGTTGTTTGACGTTAACGTACCTAGAGTATTGAACTCTGTTGGCTCGATACGGAACGACTCAATATCGTCACTTTCATGAGTAAACTGAATGACTTTGGTGTCACTGACCGCAGAATTCGACGGATCAGAGCCATCGGCTAGATTCGTTTCAGATAGTGAAATTGGTGGAATGACATCTATGGTTGGGACATCGCCGTCCGTAATCGTAAGCGTCACTGTCGAGGTAAGAACGTCATCATCGCCATCGCTTGATGTCACAACGATATTTTTAACAATATCGCCTGCTGAGTGGTCTAAATCTCGGTTCGGCTCAAAGCGCACTTCCCCTTGAGTCGTAATAAACAGTGAGCCTTCGGTGAAGGTAAACTCTTGCTCGGTCGCATCATTCGGGTCTAGAGAGTAAGCGGTGCCGTCATAGGTAAATTGAGTCACACTCGCGCCATCGGCACTTGCGGATGTTAATACATCGAAAACGGATGTCGCTGGCGTACCTGCAGACAAGTCGGCAACAGTAGGCTCTTCGATACTAAGCGAACCACTCACCATCACTTGAACATCATCAGTAATCGTTACCGATAGCGGTGACATTAACGAGTCATCACCGTCGGTATCAACCGCGTAAACTGGTAGTTCGAACGTGAAGTCGTTATTGCCACGACCATCCTCGTGGTCGATATTCTCCAACAGCGTAAAAGTATATTGCCCCAGAGTCGCAGCGCTAAAGCTTAATGTGAAAATCTGTGTTTCTACATTAGAGGCACTAGTTGTAAAACCAACATAGTTACCTGAGCCTGCAGGATCTTCTTTCAGATCAATTGGCAGGCCATCGGATTTCAATGAGTCATCACTATTAAACTCACTAGGCTCTAAACGGAATTTCTCAACATCATCGCTTTGATTCGTGAATGAGATGGTTTCCGTTTGGCTAACCGCACTACCACTTGGCAATGAGCCATCAGCGAGATCCGCTTCTTTAAGTGATACGCTCGGCACCGCATCAATAGTCGGATTGTCACCATCAGTAATGGTCAGCGTAATGGTTGAAGTCACCGGGTCGTTATCAAAATCGCTTGAAGTCACGACAATCGACTTCACGATATCTTCACTAACTGAGTGGTCTAGATCGCGATTAGGTTCAAAGCGCACTTCCCCTTCAAGGGTGATATAAAGCTCACCTTCAGTGAAGCTGAACAGCTGTTCACCAGTGTCATTCGGATCAAGTGTTCGTAGTTGACCGTCATAAGTGAACTGAGTGATCGTCGCGCCATCCGCACTCTGATTTGGCATCACATCAATAGTGTTGCTTGTGATCGTACCATCAGCCAGATTTGGCTCAGTGATATCTAACGTACCGTCTTGCATGATTTGAACATCATCACCGATGGTCACATTCAGTTGCGAAACCAATGAATCATCGCCGTCTGTGTCAACCGCATAAACAGGTAGATCGAAGCTCAGATCGTTATTATCTAAACCATCCGCATGGTCTAACGCTTCAAGTAAGGTAAAGGTGTATTCACC
>NZ_JBFRTU010000076.1:0-29343 GCF_041474275.1 Vibrio sp. 10N.222.52.B7
GGGGAATCCATGTAGCCCTAATAATGGGCAAAAAATTGTTGGCTAAAATGTTGAGGAACGAAAACAGCCAACTGTTTTTTGTCCTTATTAATTAGCTTGTTATGTGCTTTACCAAATAATTTAGAGTAGTTCTTATTTTTTTAGATATCTTTTCTCTACCTATTAACCAGTTGGCAATAGGGGGGGATATATTGTAGTAAACCTTAACAAATAAAGAGCCTAACGTATTTGTCAGTAACTTCTCATCTCTAAACTTTCTTAACGCTCTAACTTCTGTACAACAAGGGTCGCCGTAGACAGCAGTAGCAATAAAGCAATTACTAAATGTCCTTACAGTTGCTGCACAATATGGACAAACGGATTTTTCAGGCTTCCCCCTATAAGTAATCATCCGAGGCACAATTTTTTTATGACAAGAAGGGCAATTAATTCGGTCATCAGAATTTCTGGTTACTTTTGAGCTTTTAGATGTAATTGTAACATTTACAGCTCTTTTACCTTTGTTTCCTGTTTTCGACTCAAAAGATACTCCATCCCCATTTGAAGGGAGGTCAGGACCATTTATTCCTTGTACATTAAAGTGATGATCCTCACCTGCATTTGAAGTGATAAATCCATAGCCTTTATCTTGGCTAAACCACTTCACTTTACCATTTTCCATTAGGTTCTCCATTGATTGAAACTGATTGCACATAAAATTTTAATATTGTGCAAGCACGAATCCATCCGCTTAACATATCAAAAAGGTCACTCATAACCAACTGAATGCTATGCATTTAATATAAAAGTGGGTCTAAACAATAAGTGTGAAAACGTGCAAGCACATATTGCCGACTATGTAACGCTCGGCCTCATTCTTAACCACCCATAAATCTGGAGTATAATCAATAATTTAAAATAAGCCTCTCGTTAAATTCGTGCTCAATCAGAGTTAAAAACCACTCTTTTTTAAGTCATTAATTATTCAACAAGCAATAAACTGTCTGTATGTACAGATTTTGTGAGGGGAATATATGGCGAGTCAATTCATGCAGGCAATTTGCGAACATATGACGATGCGAGGCTATAGTCGCAAGACAATCAAAGCCTACTGTTACTGGATAAAATACTTCATTCATTTTCATAAGCTTAAACACCCTGAACAGATGCATGCCGCTGAAGTTGTCTCCTTTCTTTCTCATTTAGCTAATCAACAAAAAGTAGCCATCAATACTCAAAAGGTAGCTCTCAATGCTCTAGCCTATTTATACAATCAATTTATTAAGCAACCTCTAGGAGACTTAGGGTTTAGCTATGCGACTCGGTCTCGAAAAATTCCTAGCGTACTCAATCATGCGGAAGCTATCTCGGTGATCAATGAAATAGATCCTAAATATCAACTGTTTTTTCGCTTGTTGTATGGTTCAGGTTTGAGAGTATCGGAATGCCTGAGGCTTCGAGTACAAGATATAGATCTAAAACAAGGGTCTCTCACTGTTCACAATGGGAAAGGAAATAAAGACCGAGTGACAATTTTAAGTTTTTCACTCACTGAAGCTATACAAGACAAAATTTCACAAGTTGCAGTTCTGCTCGCTAAAGATAACTTGAATGGGTTTGGGCCATCTTTGCCTCACCGATTAGGTAAAAAATACCCTAGTGCCTATCGACAACTTGCTTGGATGTACCTATTCCCATCAAAATCCGTCACTCAACACTCTGAGTCGGGGATCGTATGCCGACACCACCTACATGATTCGGTACTCCGAAAAACGCTAAAGAAGGCGACTAACTCTAATAAATTGCGCCACAAGCGAATTAGTTGTCATACTTTCAGGCACAGTTTTGCTACGCAACTTCTAAAGTCAGGCTCCGATATCAGAACGGTTCAAGAGCTACTGGGGCACAGTGATGTTAAGACAACTCAGATTTACACTCACGTTATTGGGCAACACTTTAGTGGCACGACTAGCCCGCTAGACGGCTTATAACGAAACTCCCTCATCGATAGTTGAACCTTGGCTTGATGGCTTCTGTCTAACAAGGTTGTCTGATATGGTGGCGGCAGAACTTCCGCAATTGTTTAGATAGTATTGAATATGAAAACACTAACCATACTTGATGGCGGCATGGGCCGAGAACTCAAAGAAATTGGCGCGCCATTTTCTCAACCGCTTTGGAGTGCTCAAGCGCTGATTGAAGCACCCGAATTTGTCAGCCAAGCACATCAAAACTTTGTCGATGCAGGTGCTGAAATCCTAATCACCAATAGCTACGCCTGTGTGCCTTTTCACTTGGGTGCAGAGCTGTTCGAGCAACGCGGTTTTGAACTAGCCACACTGTCTGGTGAGCTGGCTAAAGCAGTTGCAGACAATGCTACCCACACAGTGAAAGTAGCAGGCGCGATTCCACCGCCATTTGGCAGCTACCGACCAGACTTGTTTAAGGTAGAAGAGGCAGCGCCAATCATTCAAACGCTTTACGATGCCCAGGATCCAAACATCGATCTTTGGATAGCGGAAACCATCTGCAGCCTGCAAGAGTTCGAATCCATTCATGCGGTTCTTAAGCAGTCAGATAAGCCGTGTTACTACGCATTCAGTTTGGAAGATACCAAGGGCGATTCTGCCAATATTCGTTCTGGCGAGAGCGTAACAGACGCCATCAAACTTGCCTGCCAATCAAACGCGACAGGCATTATGTTTAACTGTTCAGTGCCTGAAGTGATGGATCAAGCCATTATCGATGCCAAGAAAGTGAACGATGAGCTAGGCCGTGATTTAGAAATTGGTGTCTATGCCAATAACTTTGCGCCTATCAGCAACGAACATGAAGCGAATGACATGTTTCAAGAAATGCGTGAACTGGATGGCCAAGGTTACTTAACTTACGCTAAACGCTGGCATGCACTGGGCGCGAATATTATCGGTGGCTGTTGTGGCATCGGGCCAAAACACATTCAAGCCCTAGCCGATTGGAAACACTCAATACAGAGCTAATCCTGAGCTTCAACTAGAATAAAATAAATAGAGAACAGGTTGAGAAATCTGTTCTCTATTTGTATGTGACGTCTCTGAGTACACTGATACAAAACAACGATTTGGAGTAACTGATGAGCGACACGCAACGAAAAATTAAATGGGGTATCGCAGGGCTAGGCAATATCGCCAATCGATTCGCAACCGCAGTCACAGAGCACTCTCTGCATGGTGAGCTTGATGCGGTTGCCGCCAGAGATCACTCACGCGCAGCCACGTTCGCCAACAAGTTTGCTTGCGACAAGGCTTATGGTTCTTATGAAGAGATGGCGAATGACCCAAGTGTTGAAGCGGTTTACATCGCTACGGTTCACCCATACCACCAGCCACTCACTGAGTTGTTTCTAAAGAATAAAAAACATGTATTGGTCGAGAAGCCGGCTTTTACCAACCTTGCTGACTGGCTTGAGATGAAAGCTCTCGCGAAGCAAAATGGCGTGATGCTGTTAGAAGCAATGAAAACCGTGGTGTTTCCCGCATATCGTGAGCTCCAATCATTCTTGGTCGATAACAACATTCAGATAGATTCAATCGAAGCCAGCTTTGGTAACCATCATGACTATGAGCCCGATTTGTTTATCTTCAATCCGGATTTGTCAGGCGGAGCAACACTCGATGTTGGGGTCTATGGGCTTTGGTTCTTTTACGATCTGTGCCGAACGCTGGGTGTAAACCCTTCAAAACCTCAGGTAGAGATGTCGTGTCTTTATGAGGGAGCGAATGTTGATACCAATGCATGCTTTACATTCTCTGGTGATATAAGCGGTAAGATATCGGCATCAACAGTGCAAAACCTTCCCCGATCAGCACACTTGAGTGGACCTGAAACCAAAATCACCATTCACGAAAAATGGTGGAATCCGGCCTTTATTGAGATTGAACATCAAGGCAAAAAGTCGACCATTAACTACCGAGTGATAGGGAATGGATTCGAGTTTGAAATCGACCATTTTTCAGATTTGGTGCTTCAAGGCAAAACTGAATCGAATATCCTGAGCTCAGAGATAACCTCTCGAGTTCTCGATACGATGGAAAACGCACTGATTGATTCTGGCTATTCACATTTAACTCAACCTCGTCGTTAGGAAAAGCAAATTGGGCAACCTTAAGCGTAAGCTTGAACTGTATGAAAAGATATTTCAGGCTTTTGGGCCTGGAGTATCACACTGTCAGGTCAACCAACTGGCCACACTGCTGCACGTGAGTGAACGTCACGTTCAGACCTTACTCAAAGCGATGACAGCACAAGGCTGGATTGAGTGGCAAGCTAGCTCAGGCCGCAGCAAGAAGGCACAACTCACGTGTCTGGTTGAACCCATTGAGGCGTGTTACCAATACGCACAAACCCAAGCTGACGCAGGCAACATAGAACAGGTGTTTAGCACCTTGAGCTTCAACGGCCGCAATGCTGGCACTGAGTTGCAAGCCTTTCTAAGCAATACCAATCCGTCGACGCAGAATATCGCGTACATCCCGTTTCACCGAGAACTCGAAGCGCTTCACCCTCAACGCGTGCTTAGACGCACCGAACGTTTCTTAGTTATGCAAGTTTGCCAACGCCTAACCTCCGTTAAGCACGGCAAACTCAGCGGCGATCTGGCTTATCATTGGCAGCCTAATCAAGATGCGACACAGTGGCACTTTCAGATTCGCAATGGTGTTCAATTTCATAACGGTCGAACACTCGAACCTCAAGACATAGCACGCAACCTTAACTCTCTCTGCCAAAGCAAAATATGGCATCGCTGTTATCAGCATATTGATGAGGTCTCTGTCTCGGCAGGCAATGTGGTTGTCGTAAAGTTGAATCAACCTGATTGGCATTTACCGCGCCTACTTGCTAGGGCTGAAGCCTCCGTATTCGATCACTCATCACCGACTGATAGGCTGATTGGATCTGGCGCGTTCTCATTAGACATCTTCTCAAGCAAGATGTTGAGATTGAGCCGCAATAGCGCCTATTCACACAGCACGCCGATTCTGAATCGAGTCGAGTTGTGGGTCTATCCTGAATGGGCACAGAGCAAAGCCTGCGCTCAAAATCAGGTGTGCGTGAAACTGCCCGAGAAAACGACCAGCGTGCGTGGCGATGACCATTCTTCCCAACCGGATTTCGGCTCAACCTTCTTTAAGATTCAAAGCCCGATGTTGTCTTCAACCGTTCGTGAGTTCACCGTTGAAGACACCTCTGAATGCCAAGCCCTTTTCGATCAGTTGTCAGTGTCTGGCGACCACAAAACCAGCGTGGAATATGGGCACTACCTAACTCACTACCTAACTACCAAAGACGTCGCGCTGTGCAGTATTATTGATGAGAACGACACCTTCACTTCGTGGTTAAGCTTTTTCACTCGCTTCCCGTTTGAGGAATTAACTTTACCTTCTGAGATGCTAGAGACAATCGAACAAGGCTTAGCCTCAATAACAAACCAGCCCAACTTTGAGTTAGCAATGAATGCACTGTTGGTGCTTCGGCATTGGTTGCATGAATCTGGAGTTGTGGTTGAGCTCAAGCAAGAGGCGTTCAACTTAGAGGTTTCTGAAAAGATACACGGCGCACAAGTAAATGGTTTCGGTTGGTGCGAACTCGACAAGCTGTGGATTAGCCATTTGTAAGCGTATTTCGTAGCTGAATGTATTTCACAACCTAGCCCAACCAAGCTGCAACCAATCATTATGTTCAGTCACAGCGTAGGTCGAATAGGCTAAGGGTTAGCTCACTAGCGATAATTCAGACTCTTTATAGATACGGTTAGCCACTTTGTATGCAGCCGGAGACATCAGTGTCTCTTTGCATCTGCGCTTAAATTGCTCGACTTCAATCGTTTGTTCTTCCAGTAAATAGCACAGCTCACTCAAGTAGTTAGCTTCAAACACAGCTTGACCAAGTGGTGTGCATTCGTATCGGCTCGACTCTTGGTAGCCAATCGCGGTCAACACTGATTCTGGCAGTTCCCAGAACTTAGCAATGGTGTAAGTCAGGCGAATGGAGTAGCTGTTCATCAGGCGCTTCAATGCTAACGAGTTAGGTGGAACAGAAGGATCAACATGCTTGAAGGCTTCTACCATCATCTGGAAAATGATCATCTTGCCTAAGTTGCGAATTAACCCAACAAAATACGCCGCTGCTTGCTCTTCTTGAGATGAAGAGTCTTTCATCAACTCCTTAGAAAACGACGCGGTTTGAACACTGTGATTCCAAATTTTCTCACCGAAGTGACGCCAGTAAATATTGTTCCCCGGCGTGAAGTTCTTCATGTAGCTATTCACCACCCCTTCAACGAGCCCTTGAGAACCCATATTTAAGAATGCTGTTTTTAGGTCGGTAACCTGTTTTTCATTGCGTTTGTAAAAGGCGCTATTTGCCAGTTTAATCACATCGGCAGCCATACTCGGCTCGCGCTCAATCACTCTTAACAGAGTATCGACATCAAACTCATCGCTCTGTAATTCGCTCATTAACGTGGTCACAGAGGCTGGCATCACTGGAAGTTCATTAAGCAAGGCTTTTGGAGAGCGAATCAAGCGTTCGATTTGGCAAGCGACAAAATCACTAAATGGGTCTGACTCCGTTCGAAGGCGAGACTCTCCAAACAAATAATCAAGGAACTCACCATCGTGAAGGCTAAGCGTCTTATCGACGATTAATGATGATGGCTGAGCGGACGACGGCGGAACAAAGATTGAAGACTGAACAGAATCAGTAGCAACGGTTTGTTGTTGCTCTTGTTGGGCAGGCTCTGCAGAGGGTTTGTTTTTTGAATAAACAAAAGGTGAGAATAGTGCCTGCAATACCCTTTTAAACATCAATACGGCTCCTAGATGATTATCAAACAGTTCGGGATATATAATGGCGGTAATTATCGCACAGTTAATTCATAAACCACACAATGATAAATGAATCATTAACTTTTCAGCTGTATAGGATCTGTTACTCAACGGGTTGCAAGACTGAGCCCGCCAGCATTCGCCAGAAACAAAAAAGCGAGCACATGATACTGGCTCGCTCTTACATAGATTAGATGCGTGACACCGTCTAAAGTTAACTCTGAGCAACTTTCAACACGATCTTACCAACATGCTTTTTCTTTAAGAACTCTTCTTGCGCTTTATGGATATCGGCTAGCGGATAAGACTCTGCAACGATGGCGCCAATCTGCTGTTTCTCAATACGGTTGACTAGATTCTGGAATACCTGTGGCTCTAAAACCGTGCAACCAAAAAAGCTGAGATCTTTGAGATACAAAGTGCGAACATCAAGCTCAACCATTGCACCACCAATCGCACCAGACACAGCATAACGGCCATGCGGTTTTAGGACTTCAAGAAACTCTGGCCACTTGTCACCAGCAACTAAATCGATCACCACATTCACGCTGCTTTCGCCTAGCGCGTTAACCAAATCTGCATCACGGGCAATCACTTCATCAGCACCAAGTTCAAGTAACTGTTGGTTCTTGCTTGGGCTAGTGATGGCAATAACATACGCGCCGCGAGCTTTTGCTAGCTGAATAGCCGCAGAGCCCACACCGCCCGATGCACCTGAGATCAGCACGCGATCAGCTTCAGCCACGTTGGCGCGAGTCAGCATGTTTTCTGCGGTCGAATAAGAGCATGGGAAAGACGCTAGCTCAACATCCGACATAGAACTGTTCACCGCGTAAGCATGCTTAGCTGCTACTTTGGTGTATTCAGCGAAACCACCATCGCATTCAGATCCGAAATACCATGGCTGTGGTAGATCTTGTCCATAAACCTCGGTCAAACAAGGCTCAATCAGAACACGCTCACCAATACGGTCAGCCGAAACTTCGTTACCAACGGCTACGATGAAGCCGCACACGTCAGCACCTTGGATACGAGGGAATTTCAACGCTTCGCCAGACCAACTGGCATCGTCTGAATCATCACTTTTAGAATACCAACCGATTCGTGTGTTGATGTCGGTGTTGTTCACGCCTGCCGCCATCACCTTGATCAGCACTTCATTAGGTTCAATTTGAGGAACAGCGATATCTTCACGGTAACCCAGCATTTCTGCCCCGCCGTGCCCTAACATCTCTACGCCTTTCATTGTTTTTGGCACTTCAAAATTCATACTGTTTCCTTGAGTAATTTTGTCACCATATTCTGTGCCGATGCCACAGCTTCTTCGCCCAATACTGGCCACGCACTTGATACGCCTTCATGAAGTAAAAACAGTGGTGTCGCGAGATCCTCTCGCAGGCTCTGCTTGCCTATTAGCAAACGAACTTGTTCTTTATGCTGTGTAACCGCTTGGCTGATAAGCTCATTATCGGGAAACGCGGCCATCGCATTCATCGACATGCACCCATGTGGCGCATACTCTTCTAACCATTGTTGGAGCTTGTTGAAGATATGAGTAACCGATGCGAGCCCCTTTTCAGGCGACGTTTCCAACAAGAAATCTAAGTAGCGTTGGTGTCGATATTCCAAGGCACCAACGATCATCGCTTCTTTTGAAGGGAAATGTTTATACAAGGTTCTTAGGCTTACATCGCACGCCGTTTTCAGCTGTGCAACGCTCGGCTCAGCAAAACCTTGCTGGCTAAATGCCACCTCTAAGCTTGCTGCAATCTGTTCTCTCAACATAGTGCTCTCTCAATACCCGACAAAGGGTAGAATGATTGTTCTACCTACAGAGTAGAACGATCACTCTACCCCTGTCAATATCCAAATTTACAAACCAAGAAATGATAAATTCCGCGCCAAACAGGACACGGAATTTATCAATACAGATGAGAGACTTAGCGTTTAAGCTGGAGTCGACTGCGTATCGTCACCAGAACAGATAACGCGCCACAAAGTACCAACACTACACCTAAATCTTGAATCATTCCCGCTAAAGCGAGCCCTGAGCCGATCAAGGTGTAATACATCAAACCAAACAGTGCGCCTGCACTTCCTGCTTGAGATTGGTAACGTACCAACGCTCGGCTCAATACATTAGGGATCGCAATACCAAACGCCATAACCACCAACATCATTGGAAGCAAGAACCAGATCGTGTGTTGTGAAAAATAGACACCCACCGCACCTAATGTTTGAAGCCCTGCTGCGATACCAATCAGAGACATTGAAGACACTTGTCTCTTCAACAATGTCTTGTTCACCAAGCTTCCCAACAGAGTCCCGAACCCAAGCACAATGCCGCTGTAGCCAAACTGCTCAACGCTAAATCCAAGTTGAATGAAGGCAAATGAACCCAATTGATAATAGGAAAACAGTGCAATATTGAACGACGCAACCAGCAACGCAGACATCCATATATCGCTATCTTTGATCATGTGAATACTGAGTGACTTTAACTGCAATGGCTGCTTAGATTGTTGCGTTTCAGGCAATGACCATAGGCTATGTGCCAACAACGCTAACACCATAATAAACAAGGCAATAAACACATATTGATGCCCGCCCGCTTGGCTTAGTTGACCGCCAAGAAGCAGCCCGATGATTGGACTAATCGACAGCCCCATCCCCATGTAACCAAACACCTTGGCCAGTTCCGCGCCGCTAAAGGCATCGCGCAACATGGTTTGTGTCACAACCGAGCCAACCGCAAGCCCGAAAGCACCCATGGCTCTGGCTATCATCAACCACGTAAAGCTGTCGGTTTGCATAGCAATAAGTGCTGAACAGGCGAATAACCCCATGCCCAGTAACATGGTTGGTCGGCGCCCCCACTTGTCAGCTAACACGCCCCATACCACAACACCGAGCGCAAACGCTGAGAAGTAGATCGAGAGGGTTTGCGCCGCTTGTGCGTAACTCACATCAAAGGATTTCGATATTGAATCCAGAGTCGGGCTATAGATGGTTTCTGCGATTTGAGGGAACATCAGCAATAGCACCATTTGCCATAAAGAAGGTTTTGTTTTCATCATTTTTCCAAGACCAGTGAACTTGACGAGGAGTCTAGGGGAAACTAACCTTGGCTCGTTAACAACATTAAAACCAAAAACAACAAGATTGGGACAAATGGCATTAATCAGCGAAACCATTGAGTTTGATGCAGACAGCTTACCTGCGCCCGTAATAGGGATTGCGGCAGAGCTAGGTCAGCATGACTCAGGAATACATCACCACGTAAAAGGACAGTTGCTGTATGCTCCGCAGGGTTGCATCACCTTGACCTTAAAAAACGCCATTTGCATTTTGCCGCCGACTAAAGCCGTGTGGATCCCGCCTTATACCAAACATCGCGCGCAGATGACCAATGTGGTTGCTTATCGGTCGCTCTATTTTGATAGCAGTATTTACACCTGCCCAGAAGCGATTGAAATTGTGGAAGTGAATGAGCTTTTAAAAGCCCTGATCAATAAGATGGCTTTCTGGGATTGGGACGTTGCCCGCGAGCAAACCACCAATACCGCCAACCTATTCTGGGAAGAGTTTTACAGTGCTAACCAACACTCGTTTATCTTGCCACTACCGACAGATCGCCGCTTTAAAAGCTTTTGCAAACAAGTCCGAACCGATTCCTTTCTTGCCCCAGCCCTCTCGACATTAGCGAACTCGGTTGGCGCAAGCACCAAAACGATTACTCGATTATTCAAAGCCGAAACAGGCATGACTTACCAAGAGTGGCGACAGCAATGGCGCTTGTTTAAAGCGATTGAACTGCTCTCAGAAAACCGACAAGTCGGTGATGTGGCACATTTGCTAGAGTTCTCATCTAACAGTGCGTTTATCGCTTTTTTCAAACAGCAAACTGGACAAACCCCGTTGGCCTTTACCAAGTTAGGGGCGTGATTGTTGTTATCCAAACTCTGAAGTTTTACTGAGCTCAGATACAAAAAACCAGAACATGAGTTCTGGTTTTTAAAAGTATTTTAAAGCTAGATGCCGTCGTTACTTGGTATAGAAAGCGCGTTTCAATGCCATCTCTAAACCACGAACTTCAGCTAAGCCTTTCAATCGACCAATCGCCGAATAACCTGGGTTAGTGGTTTTCTTAAGGTCATCCAGCATTTGATGACCGTGATCCGGACGCATTGGAATTAAGCGGTGATCGCCCACTTCTGCACGACGATTTTCTTCATCCAAAATAGCCATCACAACGTTGTACATGTCCACATCACCATCGAGGTGCGCTGCTTCGTGGAATGTCATTGGGTTGCTCTCTTCACGCTTAGTTGAACGCAGGTGCGTAAAGTAAATTCGGTCACCGTGCTTTTTGATCATATTAACCAGATCATTGTCGCCACGAACACCGTATGAACCCGTACACATCGTCAAGCCATTCATTTTGCTCGGTACATGCTCGGTCAACCAATCAATGTCTTCGATCGTTGAAACGATGCGAGGCAAGCCTAGAATCGGACGCGGTGGATCGTCTGGGTGAACCGCCATCTTCAAGCCATTCGCATCACAGATAGGCATCAGCTCAGCGAGGAAGTAAGACATGTGCTCACGTAGCTTGTCTTTGTCGATTCCCGCATAGCGATCTAGCTGTGCTTGAAACGCTTCTAGTGTGTAACCTTCTTCAGCGCCTGGCAGGCCAGCGATGATGTTATTAGTCAGTTGCTGAATTTGCTCTGGCGTCATGTTGTTGAAGTAATCCAACGCTTGAGCTTGCTCTGATTCTGAATAGTCCGATTCTGCACCTGGACGTTTCAAGATATGTAGCTCAAATGCCGCAAACGCGATTTGGTCAAAACGCAGTGCGCGCGAGCCATCAGGCATTTCAAATTCTAAATCGGTACGCGTCCAGTCCAACACTGGCATGAAATTATAACAAACCGTATCGATGCCACACTCAGCAAGGTTAGACAGAGTTTGCTTATAGTTATCAATCCACTGCTGGTAGTTGCCAGTTTGAGTTTTGATCTCTTCGTGCACAGGCACGCTTTCTACAACCGACCACGTTAAACCTTTCTCTTCGATAATGGCTTTACGCTTGAGGATTTCTTCTTTTGTCCAAACTTCACCATTTGGAATATGATGCAGTGCATTCACAATACCAGTTGCGCCCGCTTGACGAATATCGTCTAGCGAGACTTGATCATTAGGGCCGTACCAACGCCACGTTTGTTCCATGAGACTTACCTTTCTTTAAGACGCACTTAGCCGGCTCGAATTAATCAAGCTAAATGCAATAACGACTTCTTAATGGCAGCAATGACAATTACTGCCCGAGATAGCACCGGTCTACGCCGGTCTAAAGACGATTACCTATCTACAACCTATTGAATGAATCAGCTTTCAAGAGGAGCCTTGTCGCTGAATTCAACATTAGCTTCAGAACTAGCTTTCTGAGCTAAGCAGCACCACTGGGTTGGAGCTAAATAAGTAACCATCAAAGTTTGGGTCATCAATGTCTGACAGCGCTAACAAACGCTGTTTAACATTCTCAAGGTGTTGCCACATTGCGTTCTTAGCAGCGACAGGGTCTTTGCGCTGTAAGGCGGCGAGGATACGAGCGTGATCATCTAACCATTCTTCACGGTAATCTTGACCACTGATGTGAGAGTGGAGTTTATTCCACATTGGACTCTTTTCGCGTCGATCCCAGGATTGTTTCAACATATCTACCAGCACAGAGTTTTGAGTTGCCTCTGCAATACACATGTGAAATCTTTCATCTCCGCTGCAATCGGTAGTGCCGCTTGCAAGCTCTTCGCGCTCGAGTTCGAGTGCAGAGCGCATCTTAATGATGTCGCCCGGAGTGACCTGAGTTGCCGCAAACTCCGCGATATTACTTTCCAGTAATTGGCGGGCCTGCAGCATCTCGAATGGACCAGCGTCATCGCTGACCACATTCTCGCGAGAATGAGTAGGAATGTTCAGGACATAAACACCTGACCCTTTTTTTACCTCAACTAAGTTTTCAAGCTCTAGCATGATGATCGCTTCACGCACTACAGTGCGGCTTACATCTAGACGATCAGCAATATCGCGTTCTGGAGGTAACCTATCTCCGACCTTATACAGGCCTTCAATCAGTTCTTTTCTTAGTACTAACCCTATCTCCTGATAAGGTCTTTTCGGCTCGAAAGGCATCATGATGATATTGTCACTTCTTTCCATTGTATTTCTCTCGCCATCATAATGACCAAATATAATTGGTCAACCTCTATATCTTAAAATGCAGTAACACCTTGTTTTTGTATTACTCTTTTTTCTATATTTGCTCGTTATTCAACAGCCTGAATACGGTCAATCAATGCGCTCAATTCTGGGTCCGCTTTATCTAGCGCGTCGTACATAGGTTGAACCGCTAGTGCGAACGCAGCCTTGTCTGGTTCCACAAAAGTAACGCCCATTTTCTCGGCTTTAGCACGCTCTTTTGCTTCCGATTCAGCCCACAATTTTTTCATCAATTCAGATGAATCACTTGCCGCCTTCATTAGCGCACCTTGTTGTTCTGCAGTCAGTTTATCGTATGCTTTGGTTGAGATAACCAACACATCCGGAACCATCGTGTGCTCATCTAAGCTGAAGTATTTAGACACTTCACTGTGACGGCTCAAGCTGAAAGAAGGAATGTTATTTTCAGCCGCATCTACGACACCTTGCTGCAGTGCTGTGTACAACTCACCGTAAGCTAGTGGCGTTGGGTTACCGCCTAACGCTTTCACCATCGCAATTGCTGATGGGCTTGGTTGAACACGAACTTTCAAACCTTTCAGATCTTCTGGTGTGTTAATTGGCTTATTGGTATAGAAGCTACGCGCACCAGCGTCGTAGTAAGTCACACCAATAAAGCCGCTATCACGAGAAGAGTTAAGAATGTCACGGCCTACTTCACCATCAGTCACACTGTAGTAGTGCGCTTGATCGCGGAATAAGTAAGGCATGTTGAATGATGAATAAGCAGGAGAAAAAGCTTCTAGCTCAGCAGCATTACTTTTCACCATATCTAAAGCGCCGTTCTGCATCAGCTCCATAGATTCACGCTGTGTACCCAATTGAGCATCAGGGTAAATACGAATACGCACCTCACCATCAGTCAATTCACGTACTTCTTTCGCCATAAACGTCATCGCTTCATGTACTGCATGGTCACGAGGGTGGTTATGGCTCAGTTTCAATGTTGTCGCTGCATAAGCAGAAGCTGTTGCTCCAAAAGTCAAAGCAGCACCGACAACCGCACTAATCAAAGTTTTACGCGTCATCATCATTCTTATTCTCCGTGGATTGGTTATCCAAAATGTAGGGTGTTTTTTGTTATGGGCTCATATTGGGGCTCAAAAAAGGAACCGTCAAAGCTGAAATTAAAATTGATTGACCAAAGTCACAATAAAAACCCATAAATTGGTCAACCAAAATCATTTGTGAAGTTGCTCACGCCAACCAAAAAATGAATAGCTTATGATTCAGCCAGATTTTTGAACATCCCATCCCTACATAGAAACAATTTCTTACATTGGTAAACCAATTGTTATGAGATACGCAATTTTGTTGAAAGGAAATAAACATGAATAAATTGGTCAGTTACATAAATAGAGGGTTGGCCGCCTTTACAGTGTCTCTATCGTCTTTCTTGGTGCTATGCGTGATATGGCAGGTTCTATCCCGCTATGTTATTGGCAAACCAAGTACTGTTACCGACGAGCTCGCTCGTTACCTCTTTATGTGGGTAGCCCTGATTGGTGCTGCTTACACAACAGGTCTGAAACGCCACCTTGCCATCGACCTACTTACGATGAAGCTGACTGGCAAACGTAAATTAATCAACGAAATCATTATCCAAATAGCCATCGCTTCTTTCTCTTATATCGTTCTGGTACACGGTGGCAGCCAACTTGCAGCTAAAACACTTGCGATGGGACAACTGACTCCCGCTCTAGGTTTAGAAATGGGCTACATCTACTTCTGCTTACCGGTTAGTGGCGCTTTGATGATTTTTTACTCAGTCGTATTTACCTACGAACGCGTTAAACAATTAATGTCAGGTGACGATTTGATCACCGACTCACAACTTGATTGATAGAAGGATTTCACAATGGAATGGCAAGTAATACTGACATTATTCGGTAGTTTCGCTGTACTGCTTACAATCGGTGTACCGGTCTCTTTTGCGATTGGTTTATCGTCACTAGCAACCATCTTAATGAGCTTACCGCTTGAGCCTGCAATTGCTGTAGTTGCTCAACGTATGGCGGCAGGCCTTGATAACTTTGCACTATTAGCAATTCCGTTCTTCATTTTGGCGGGCAACATCATGAACCAAGGCGGCATCGCGCTGCGTTTGATCAACTTCGCGAAAGTGTTGGGTGGTCGTCTACCAGGTTCACTCGCCCACGTAAACGTGATGGCAAACATGATGTTTGGGTCTATCTCAGGCTCAGCGGTTGCATCGGCTGCTGCAGTTGGTGGCACTATGTCTCCTCTGCAAAAGAAAGATGGATATGACGAAAACTACTCGGCTGCGGTAAATATTACGTCATGTCCTGCGGGCTTGCTTATCCCACCCAGCAACACGCTGATCGTGTTCTCATTAGTTTCTGGTGGTACCTCTATTGCAGCATTGTTCTTAGCAGGCTACATCCCAGGCCTATTGATGGGGCTGAGCATCATGATGGTGGCAGGTATTATCGCGAAACGTCGTGGCTACCCAGTCGCAGCTCGTCCTTCCACATCAATGGTATGGAATACCTTCCTAAAAGCAGCACCTTCTTTAGCACTGATCGGCATCATCATGGGCGGCATCATTGGCGGTATCTTTACTGCGACTGAGGCTTCCGCAATTGCTGTGGTATACACGTTTGTTTTAGCTGTGCTTGTCTACCGCGAAGTGAAATGGGGTGATATTCCAAAGATCATCCTTGAGTCTGCAGTAACAACATCTATCGTTCTATTACTGGTTGGCGCATCAATGGGCATGTCTTGGGCAATGGCGAACGCCGATGTACCTTACATGATTGCCGATGCTCTACTCGCGGTTTCCGAAGACCCACTAATGATCCTACTGATTATCAACGTGATTCTGTTGATTGTTGGCATCTTTATGGATATGACCCCTGCGGTTCTTATCTTCACACCAATCTTCTTACCAATCGCGCTAGACCTAGGCATCGACCCTGTGCACTTCGGCATCATGATGACCTTCAACCTTGCTATCGGTATCTGTACACCGCCAGTAGGTAGTGCTCTGTTCATCGGTTGTTCGGTTGCCAACATTGCCATCGACAAAGTCATCAAGCCTTTATTGCCATTCTATGCCGCACTTATTGCAGCCCTAATGGCCGTTACTTTTATCCCTGAGCTGAGCTTGTTCCTACCTGAATTGGTACTGGGCTACGGTTCGTAATTTGGTCACAGATAGATTCTAAGACTGCTAAACACTCAAACGCTTTATCAAATAATAAAATCCCGCTGGTTCGCTGGCGGGAAAAGGAACTGAATAATGAAGACTGTTGCTAACTCTACGCTGCCAAACACTGTACTACGACCTGACTACGACCGTTCAGCACTCCAAAGCCGTATCGTGCACCTTGGCTTCGGTGCATTTCACCGAGCGCATCAAGCGTTGTTCACCAATGAAATGCTCAGCAAGACCAGCACTGATTGGGGTATTTGCGAAATTAACCTATTCGGAGGCGAAGACTTAATTGAATCACTTCGCACGCAAGATCACCTTTACACGGTTGCTGAAAAAGGCGCTGAATCCACAGACGTTAAAGTGATCGGCTCAGTGGCCGAATCTCTTCACCCAAGCCTAGACGGCATCGAAACCGTATTAGAAAAAATGGCCGAACCTCAAGTGGCTATCGTTTCTATGACCATCACAGAGAAAGGCTACTGCGCAGACCCAGCGACAGGAAAACTCGACAAAAATAACCCATTAGTCATCGCTGACCTAGCTAACCCAAGCGAACCTAAATCAGCATTAGGTTACATTGTGCAAGCGCTCAAAATTCGACGTGAACGTGGCTTAACACCATTCACGGTCATGTCTTGCGATAACGTGCAAGAGAACGGTCATGTAGCAAAAGCAGCGATCATTGAGTTTGCTCAACTGCTTGACCCAGAATTACGTGATTGGATTGAAACCAATGTCACCTTCCCATGCACCATGGTTGACCGTATCGTACCCGCAGCAACAGAAGAAACACTGACAGAAATTGCAGAACTGCTTGGTTGTGAAGACCCATGTGGCATCGCCTGTGAACCCTTCCGCCAATGGGTGATTGAAGATAACTTTGTGGCAGGTCGTCCAGATTGGAATGTCGCTGGCGCAGAGTTCGTAGAAGATGTGGTGCCTTACGAAGAGATGAAACTGCGTATGCTCAATGGCAGTCACTCTTTCCTTGCTTACCTTGGATACCTTGGTGGCTACGACCATATTTCCGACACTATGACGGATGCTGGCTACCGAAAAGCCGCTTTTGACATGATGATGAAATCACAGGCACCTTCGTTAACGATGCCTGAAGGGACTGATTTAGAAGGTTACGCAACCTTGCTGATCAACCGCTTCACTAACCCAAGCTTGAAGCACAAGACGTGGCAGATTGCGATGGATGGCAGCCAGAAGATCCCTCAACGTATGGGTGGCAGCTTACGATTCCATTTAGATCAAGGCTCAGATTTCTCGTGGCTTGCAACCGCCATCGCTGGCTGGATGCGCTATGTATCTGGCGTTGATGAGCAAGGCAATGAGATTGATGTCCGCGATCCAATGGCAGACACACTTCGCCAGATCTGCGACCAGCATGGACTCAATGTTTCTGTGGTTCCAGCATTACTTGCGGTTGAAGCGATTTTCCCTGCCGAGCTAGGCCAAGACCCGCAGGTCATTGATGCGGTAAGTTCAGCGTACCAATCATTAATTGAACACGGTGCCGTTGCGACCGTGGCTGCGTTATAAGGAGTACAAACAATGAAGAATTTCTTATGTGAAGACTTTTTACTGTCGAATGAGACTGCACGTCGTTTGTACCATGAACACGCAAGCCACCAGCCGATTTATGACTATCACTGCCATCTAAACCCGGCAGAAGTGGCTCAAGATCGTCAGTTCGAAAACATGTCTAAGATTTGGCTTGAAGGTGACCACTACAAATGGCGTGGTATGCGTTCAGCAGGGATTGATGAGCGTCTGATTACTGGAGGCGCAAGCGATTATGATAAGTTCATGGCCTGGGCTAGAACCGTCCCTCAAACCTTGGGCAACCCACTTTACCATTGGACTCATTTAGAACTACGCCGCCCATTTGGTATTACTGGCACTCTCTTTGGTCCAGAAACCGCAGACCAAATTTGGCACGAAGGCAACGAGCTATTAGCGACACCAGAATTTAGTGCTCGCGGCATCATGAAGCAGATGAATGTGGTGATGGCTGGTACGACAGACGATCCAATTGATTCTCTTGAACACCATAAGGCGATCGCTCAAGACAATTCATTTGATGTACAAGTGTTACCAAGCTGGCGCCCAGATAAAGCCTTCAAAATCGAACTCGACACCTTTGTCGATTACCTGCGCCAACTTGGTCAAGTAGCCGATATCGAGATCCGTCGATTTGATGATCTGTTGAGTGCGCTAGACAAGCGTTTAGTCCACTTTAATGCCCATGGCTGTCGTGCGGCTGACCACGGTATTGAAGTGGTTCGCTACGCACCTATTCCATCAGAATCGGATTTGGATGCCCTGTTAACTCGACGCCTCAATGGCGAAACGCTCACCGATCTAGAATGTGCGCAGTTTTCAACAGCGGTTCAGGTGTGGTTAGGCAAGCGCTACGCCGCAATGGGTTGGGTAATGCAGCTTCACATTGGTGCTCAGCGCAATAACAACACGCGCATGTTCCAACTGTTAGGCGCAGATGCAGGGTTTGATTCGATCAGCGATAAGACGTTTGCCTTCGAATTGGCTCACCTGTTAGACGAAATGGATCAAAGCAACGAGTTACCTCGCACCATTCTTTACTGCTTAAACCCTCGCGATAACGAGATGATGGCAACCATGATTGGTAACTTCCAAGGTGGCGGCATCGCGGGCAAAGTTCAGTTTGGTTCTGGTTGGTGGTTCAACGATCAGAAAGACGGCATGCAACGCCAAATGGAACAGTTATCTCAACTTGGTCTGCTTAGCCAGTTTGTCGGCATGCTGACTGACTCTCGCAGCTTCTTGTCGTACACACGCCACGAATACTTCCGCCGAATTCTGTGTGACATGCTTGGTCGTTGGGCTGAAAACGGCGAGGTACCAAACGACATGTCACTGCTTGGCCCTATGGTCGAAGACATCTGCTTTGGTAACGCAAAACGCTACTTCGAAGAGAGGGCGTAACCCATGAAACATATCGCCATTATTGGTGAGTGCATGATCGAGCTTAACGGCAAACCGTTCGGCTCAATGCATCAAACGTTTGGCGGGGACACACTCAATGCTGCGGTCTATCTAAGCCGCGGCTGCGAGGCCAACCTCAATCAAGATGACATAAAAGTGTCCTACGTCACGGCTTTGGGCGCAGACCCGATTAGCAAGGGAATGTTAGAACGCTGGCAACAAGAGGGGGTGTCGACGGACCTTGTTCTACAAGACAGCCAACGTACTCCGGGTCTATACCTAATTCAGCTTGATGACGCAGGTGAACGTACCTTTCTGTACTGGAGAAACCAGTCGGCTGCACGCTACCTGCTACAGCACCCAGATTTCAATCAGATAAAGCAGGCACTGCGCAATGTCGATATGGTCTTTCTCAGCGGGATCACATTAGCGATTCTGCCTGAACAAGATCGTATCGAGCTATTGAACATCTTGGTTGAGTTGAAGGCACAAGGTGTTGAGATTGCCTTCGACAGTAACTACCGCCCTGCACTTTGGCCACAAGACGAAAACCAAACCGTCAAAAACAGCTACCAGGCCATGTATACATTGACGGATTTAGCGTTGGTCACATTCGATGATGAACAATTAATTTGGGGCGATAGCTCTCCAGAACAAACTATCGAACGTCTAACGACGCTGGGTGTTAAGCGATGCATCGTCAAACTGGGTGCAGATGGCTGTCTCATTCAAGATGCCACCATTCAAAGTAACATACACCCAGATTCTGGTGCCGCTTCGGCTCCACTAGCGGTGCCAACCCTGCCTGTTGATCATGTCGTTGATACGACCTCGGCAGGAGACTCATTCAATGGCGGATTTTTATCGGCTTACCTTGCGGGCGAAGACTTAACAAAGTCATGCCAGCGCGGCAATACCATGGCAGGCGTCGTTATCCAACATCGTGGTGCCATTATTGCAAAAGAACTCACTCAAGCGGCCATCACAGCCATTTAAGGAATACCAATGTCTAACATCAAACAACAACTGAAAACACTGAAAGTTATCCCTGTGATCGCTATCGACAACGCTGAAGACATCATCCCTCTGGGTAAAGTGTTAGCTGAAAATGGTTTACCTGCAGCAGAAATTACATTCCGTTCGGAAGCTGCAGTTGAAGCTATTCGTCTACTTCGTGAATCACAACCAGATATGTTGATCGGCGCAGGCACTGTGCTCAATCGTGAGCAAGCTATTGCGGCTAAAGAAGCAGGCGCAACGTTTGTAGTCTCTCCTGGCTTTAACCCAAACACGGTAAGAGCCTGCCAAGAGATTGGTATTGATATCATTCCTGGAGTCAACAACCCGAGTACAGTAGAAGCCGCTCTAGAAATGGGCTTAACCACATTGAAGTTCTTCCCTGCTGAAGCATCAGGTGGCATCAACATGGTTAAGTCACTTCTTGCGCCTTACACGGATATTGAAATCATGCCGACCGGTGGTATCAACCCAAACAACATTAAAGACTACCTAGCGATACCTCGCGTGCTCGCATGTGGCGGTACTTGGATGGTGGATAAGAAGCTGATTGAAGAAGGCAATTGGGAAGAGCTGGCTCATTTAACTCGTGAAGCCGTTAAGTTAGTCAATTAAACCTAGTGCAATAGCATTTTGACGTTATATCTAGCCCTCCTTTTGGAGGGTTATTTTATGGTTGAGCATTATTCTTTCAAAGTTAATATTTAATCGTGCTCGATAGCATCTTAAAAATAAAGGCTAAATATGGAAAACTGGATAACACAAGGAGTTGGCGGCCTGGCTTTTTGTATCGGTGTAATGGCATTTTGGCAAAAAGATGATATGCGTTTTCGCTACCAGATGATGATCTTTTGTTTTGTAATGAGTATCCATTTCATATTAATGGGCGCCATAGTGGCGGCTATAGGCGTAATTATTAATGCTATTCGCAGCTATGTATCGATAAAAACTCAATCGCGCAAAGTGATGTGGTTCTTTATTGGCTTGATGTGGTGCATGACTTTACCCAACATGAATCATTTCTTTGAATTTATTACGGTTGTTGGTTCATCCGTTGCGACATGGGCACTCTTTTCAAGACAAGGCATCGCATTGAGGTCCTTGATCTTATTCAATTCTTTCTGTTGGGCTAGCCATAACATTTGGATTGGTTCGATTGCCGGGTCCTTTGTCGAAATCACCTTTATTGTCACCAACATGGTCACTATCTATCGTTTACATCAACGCAGATTGTTAACTATAAAATAGGCAATATATTTTTTATTCTAAATTTAAAATATGGAAGTAATACATCACTAATTAAATGGGGATTAATTGGATATCAAAAAATTAAATCTAGTTAAGTTTACGTTATTTAAACTTCGTCAATATATTTCCAATACTAAATTGAATTAAATCACCAATTAAATTTATATGGTGATCCAAACCTTTAGTTTGACCTATTTTGGTTAACCAATAGTCCATTAATTATTAAAATTGGTCATGTACTTATTATTATACTAACAATAGGATCGTGACCATGAAGCGTCTTACCCTGACACCTATAGCAATCGCGTTGCTTCTTGCAGGATGTAACTCATCTGATAGCGACAATAACTTCCAGCAACCCCAAGTTCACTCTCGTGTTCATGATGTATTGAACGTTGAGGGCTACCAATTCCGAGATTCTAACGGTAATGGAACACTGGAGCCTTTTGAAGACTGGCGATTATCTCCAGAAGAGCGAGCAGCAGACTTGGTTAGCCGCATGACGCTAGATGAGAAAGCCGGCATGATGCTCATTGACACCTTAAACTCGTCCAAAGGTGGGCTCGTTAGTAGTAAAGGGCAAGACATGATTGGCGATGCCCAAATGACGCGCTTTATCTTCCGTAACAGCGTAGTTGAAACACCTACCAATGCGCCTGATTGCGATTCAGGCCGTTCAGGTTGTCAGATAACCCCAACAGAAGCTGCCCAGTTCATGAATAGTGTTCAAGAACTGCGTGAACAGACGCGAATGGGTATCCCCGCTCTATTCAAATCCAATGCTCGTAACCACATAGATCCATCAGCTAAAGCAGGGATCAACGTTTCTTCAGGTGCCTTTTCTGCTTGGCCTAAAGAGGCAGGTTTAGCAGCCACTCGCGACATGGATTTAATCACTGAATTTGCAGGTATCATGAATGAAGAATGGTCTTCAATTGGCCTACGCAGTATGTACGGATACATGATGGATTTGGCGACAGAACCTCGTTGGTACCGAGTACACGAAACCTTTACCGAAGATGCAGATTTAGCGTCTGACATTATGCGCTCACTTATCAAAGGGTTGCAGGATGGCGGTGAGGTCAACGAAGACAGTATCGCGCTAACCATCAAACACTTCCCTGGTGGCGGTCCACAAGAAAACGGTGGTGACCCACATTATGACTTCGGTAAAAACCAAGTCTATCCAAAGAACAATTTTGATTACCACCTAAAACCGTTTATTGCTGCGATTGAGGCTGGCGCTTCTTCAATCATGCCTTACTACGGCATCCCTGTAGATCAAAAGTGGATGCCAAACGATGTTGGTATGTCCTTCTCAAAAGGCATTGTTACCGACCTTCTCAGAGACGAATTGGGCTACACAGGTAACGTGAACTCAGATACCGGCATTATTGGCGATCGTGCATGGGGTGTGGAACACAAAACGATTGATGAGCAGGTTGCCATGGCGGTCGAAGCTGGAGTCGATGTTCTTTCAGGTTTCCATGATAAAGAAGTCATCGTGAAACTCGTGGAAAAAGATCTGCTTACCGAAGAGCGTGTCGACCTATCAGTCACACGCTTACTTGAAGAACAATTCAAGCTTGGCCTTTTCGAAAACACTTACGTTGATGAGAAAAAAGCCCAAGAGATTTTAGGCAACGAGAAGTACCAAGAACGCGCTGATTACGCACAGAAAAAGTCTGTCGTCTTACTTCAAAATACCAATAAGACTTTACCTCTAGCTGAATCAACCGCACAAAATCCTGTTGCTCTGTATGTCATGGGAATGGACGAAAACATTGCAGGAGACGACAAGTACAACTTTACCGTGACTTCCGGAGATTACGAAGCGGGAGAAACGCGTCCACCAGTACCAGCCGATACGGACTATGCGGTTATTCGTGTTCGCGTATCTAACGAAGGCTCAGATCCTGATCTTATCTTTGGTGGCGCGAACCCAGATGAACTCGATATTCTTGCGTTCAGTGAAATGGCTACAGCTGCATCTTGGCATATTGAACCAAGCCTAAGCGACATTAAAGCCGTTATGAACGAAGTGGGCGCTGACAAAACGGTATTGTCCATCAACTTTAGACAACCCTTCGTGCTAGACGATCAAAGTAATCTTAAGCAAGCCGGTGCCGTGATCGCCACATTTGGTGTCTCGGACAGCAACCTAATGGAAGTACTTTCAGGCAACTTTGCTCCTCAAGGAAAACTGCCATTTGCTTTAGCGAACAGTGCCCAAGCCATTCAAAACCAAGACTCAGACTACCCTGGGTACGATCAAGCCGACACCCTTTACCCGTTCGGACATGGTTTAAGTTACGAATAATATTTGAGCTAATTCAGGCAGTGTTGAGCACTGCCTTTCCTTCTTAGATACCAAGGACAAAGTCATGGAACATATCTTACAACTGGGTTGGGATGATCACGCTATTCCACATAAAATCTGGATAGAACAATACTACGATGGGTGTCGTATCTGCTTGAAAGTCGTAAAAGACGTTGAGCCAGAAATGCTCTCATTGATTGTTCCAAATATTGATGTGCAAACCACTCATAAGGCGTGGCAAGGCAAAGCGACGAACATTACACCAGCCTATGATGACGGCGTGTTGTTCACTCAAACTCGCTCGCTATTCAATTTGCCTCATGGCTGCGTGATTTGGGCGGTAACACATATCCAGATGCAAAACGGCTTAAAAATGTCGGCAGACAAATTGTGCTTCGTACCAAAATACAGCAATCAAGTTTCTTGTTTTAAGGTTCCAGCATAACGTAACAACAAGCCGAGTCGCTTATCCAACTTGGCGCTAATCTGCGAAGAACCATAAAAAAGGCCAGCGTATACACGTTGGCCTTACTTCTGTCTGTCTGTCATCAGGATTAAGCACTAATCAATCAACACCAACGAATCGATGGCATTGGATTCATTTAGATATCTCATTCTTGGCGGGCATTTGGCACCCGTAATAAGACAATGCTCATTCTAAAAAGACGAAATAAATTTAAAAAAACTTATTTCGCCGTTTTGATCATCGTAGCTCGCAGTTTACAGCTGAGGTTCTTGGGTCTTATTGACGATTAGGTCGCGAAGCCATTTGTGACTTGGTTCAGAGTCAAAATAACGATGCCAAAGCAAAAACAAACCACCGGGAACCAACTCAATGGGAATCGGTTTCATCACCAGTTCGCCACTCTCAATATAGTCACAAACCGAGTTGTACGGATAACACATTAACAAATCGCTTTGCTTGCACAGCTTTACTGCGCTGGTGATGTCCGACACGTTGGCGGCTTTGTTAATTTGAAGCTGTTTGGCTTGCAAGATCTCCAGAAGCAACCAGTCGCCAACGCCACCAGTGACTAACTGAATATGACGGTATTTAAGGAAGGCTTGCAGGTTCCAATCTTCCTGGAGCACCGGGTGATCATTACGCATCAAACACACAGAGTAATCTTGCAGCAATTCGACATGGTTTAACTCAGCAGGGATATTTTGAATGTGGGTGCTAGCCCTTTCATCGAGCTCAAAAATTCCAATCCCAAAATCGACCTCACGCTTTAGTAGGCGCTTAAAGGTTTCGCTACTCCAAGTAGTACTGTTTACCGTAATGTTCGGCGCATCTGCTAGCGCGTTAGGCATAAATTTAGGGTAGATCGCGGTATAAGCGGTTTCAACAAGATCGATATTAAAAGTGCGTTCGCTGTCTTTCGGCTCAAAAATGTCCGGCACGGTTAGCTGTTCAACTTGCAAAAGGATCTGATGAATCTTAGGCGCTAAAGAGGTGGCTTTCGGGGTTGGAAACAGACCTTTAGATTCGCGCTCAAATAGCGGGTCATCAAACAAAGTTCGCAGCTTGGTGAGTTGTTTACTCACCGCAGACTGACTAAGGAACAATCGCTCTGCCGTTTTGCTCACGCTGCGCTCTTCAAGCAACACGTGTAAACACAGCAGTAAATTCATATCACATTTGAGTAAGCTTTTAACATCTACCATGATATTCCTTAGATTCAGATTAATGATGACTTTATGTCACTTTAAATCATATCACAAACTTGTTAATTTAAGCCCATGTAACCTATGAGTTAATAACTCAAAAAATAATAGACCTAAGGAATACTCATGAACTTTCTAGCACTCCCTAAGATTGATCTGCACTGCCACCTAGACGGAAGTGTTCGTCCAGACACCATTATTGATCTGGCGAAACAGTACGGAATCGAACTTCCAGAAGACCGTGAAGCGGTAGTAAAGTCTCTAACAGTGCCTGAAGATTGCAAAAACCTTGATGAGTACCTAGCTTGCTTTAGCCTGCCACTGCAAGTGATGCAAACGGAAGAAGCGATTGAGCGTATCTCTTTTGAGCTTTACGAAGACGCAGCACTAGAGAACGTTAAATACCTAGAAGTTCGTTTTGCACCGATTCTTCACGTAAACAAGGGCTTGTCTCTTGATGCAATCATCGCAAGTGCGGTTAAAGGCATGAAGCGTGCAGAAGAGAAATACGACATTAAGGGCAACTACATCATGTCTGTACTTCGTATGTTCCCGAAAGACTCAATCAAAGATGTAATCGACGCTGGTAAACCATACCTTGGTAAAGGCGTGGTTGCGTTTGATATTGCAGGCGGTGAAAAGCCGGGCTTCTGCGCTGAATTCCCTGAGTACACGCAATACGCTATTGAACAAGGCTACCGTGTGACGGTTCACGCAGGTGAGCAATGGCATGGTCAGAACGTTTACGATGCAGTCACACTGCTTGACGCTGAGCGTATCGGCCACGGTGTCCACATCCAAGGTAACGAAGACGCGTACAACATCGTTAAAGAGAAGCAGGTTGCGCTTGAAACTTGCCCAACAAGTAACGTGCAAACTAAATGTATTCACAAATTCAGCGACCACCCAATTGCTGAATTCAAGAAAGACGGCATCGTTGTAACGATCAACACAGACAACCGCACTGTGTCGAACACAACCATGACTAACGAAGTGAAGCGTGTATGTGAAACGTTCGGTCTAACACAAGAAGACTACGCAGAGATCTACAAGTACTCTGTAGAGAGCGCTTTTGCTTCAGACGAAGTGAAACAGCACCTAATGGGTTTCGTTGAGCAAATCTAATTTGAGCAATCTTGATTGCTAAGTAGAAAAACAGGAAGAGAAAGGCTTAGGCTTTTCTCTTTTTTTATGTCCAATTATCCGTATTCTAATATCGATGTTGACGAATGGGATGCAAACAATGAAAACAGAACTCGAGAAAATGCTGTCCGGTGAGATTTTTGATGGCGCAGACCATGAGGTAGACCACATGCGCACTCACGCCAGCAAGGCGCTATCAGACTTGAATCAATGTTCAGACGATACTCAACTACCAAGTCTTCAGGCTAATCTGTTTGGTAAAGTAGGAAGCAGCGTTGTCCGTCCTCCTTTTCATTGCGAGTTTGGCAAAACCATCGAGATCGGTGACGACACCTTTATCAACATGAACGTGGTGATGCTTGATGGCGCGAATATCAAGATTGGTAACAATGTATTGATAGGGCCAAGTGCCCAGTTTTACACAGCCTCCCACTCACTGGATTATCTCAGCCGCCGTAAGTGGGAAACTTTCTGCCTACCTATCACAGTCGAAGACGATGTGTGGATTGGTGGAAACTCAGTCATCAACCAAGGCGTTACGATTGGCGCTCGCTCTGTTATCGCAGCGAACTCAGTGGTTAACAGTGATGTACCACCAGATTGCCTGTACGGCGGCACTCCAGCCAAGTTGATTCGGCATTTGAATGCCGAACAAACTCGCGATTAAACAAGAAAGCGCGTATCCAAATCTAAAAAAGAGCGATGTTTCAATAGCATGGCTCTTAATCTAATTATCAGCGTTGTTTTATCGCACGCTTGTTCACCGCGAATTTGAAGCACGACAGCCGCAACTAAAACCAGCGCTGATATAGTCAAAAACAAGAATGCAACGATAGACTTAGGTGGGTATCTTTTCATTTTCTACACCCTCAAATTTAACTCACTCGCCAAGGTGTCAATCTAATAAATTAACGCCAAGCGCCTGCAAGCTGTTTTCACACTGAACGGCATCGGTAAACTGGATAGCAGCCATACCCAAAGATCTCGCACCTTCAACGTTATAAGGCATATCGTCAATGAAGACCGTTTCTGAAGCTTTGAGCCCATAATTAGATAAAAGCGCTTGGTAGATTTCAGGTTGTGGCTTAAGCATACCAAGCTCAGCGGAGACTGCCGAACCATCAAACAACGCCCAAAATTGATAAGTATTTTTTAAGTATTCAACAATCTCGACCACATTGTCGGTAAGCGCGTACACACCATAACCTGCAGACTTTACTCGCTCGATGAGTTCAACTGAACCGTGCAATAAGATCTGCGTTTGCTTAACGTAATAGAACAGGCGATCGCACTCTAACGGGGACAAGTCGAGTTCTTGTTGATAACGAAGCTTGGCCTCACTTTCGGTCAAGAACCCTTTGTTCAAATCCATCCAAATCGTACTTTGAAAAATAGAACGAGCTCGAGACTCCAATTCTTCAGTATCACCAAAAGTAAGCCGGGCAATTTCCAGAGGTGCCCAACGCACAATGACATTGCCTACATCAAACACCACATTTTTGATTTCATTAGAACTCATACACACTCCCGTATCACCATGTCATTGATGGAAAAACGACACAAAGTGCCGCACATCAAGATTCATAGCGAACGTTTATAAATTTAAAACCTTGGTTAGAATATACAATCAATAGAGTACAAAAAAGGCCATCATTACGACGGCCTTATCAATATTCAAAACGATACAACCATCAACATAGATCAGCTTTAGATGACACGATTGTCGATGCGCCGTCAGAAGTATTTTAACGATAGAACACGGCTCATTTCCCATCATCTAATTGGCCTTCTATGTTAGAATTATCGGCCAGTTCGGAATGCGCTGAGTATCTGATTTAGTTAACTATAATTTAATCACCATGAGTGCTTTTTTAAGTTTTTAGAATGAAAAAATATGAATTAGTTGTTCAAGATATTGTGAGCAAAATTTGCCAAAACAGTATCAGCCATAAGCTTCCTGCAGAAAGAGAACTGTCTGAAATATATGGATTATCTCGTTTCACGATTCGTAAAGCACTAGCCAAGCTAGAGGCTATTGGCATGGTGAAATCTAAGGTGGGTTCTGGTTACTTCGTCAACACTTCTCTCATTGGTACACCACTGGTGTACAACTCCATCACTGAAAACAGTTTTGAAGAGATCTCTTATAAAAAGCTCCAGTTGAATAAAGCGCTACCCGATAACCACGAACAGCAGATTTTTTCTTTAGACGACAATGACTACATCTGGAAAATTAGACGGCTTCGATTGATTAACAACAAAGTAGTTCAGATTGAAGAAGCCAAGATCCCTGTCAGTGTCTTCCCAGAGATGAATGCCGAGATCATTGAAAGCTCAATCCAGAAACATGCATTGGCGAAAGGTCTTCAGATCGATAGCTACTTAACGACGTATCAAGCGATCAACGTATCTAAAGAAGACGCGGAGTTGCTCGGCTGCAAAAAAAATGCCGCGGCGATGAATATCACCAACCGAGGTTTCTTAGCATCGGGGGATCTATTCATCGTCAGCGATATCATCGACATCAAATATCAATGCACCTATCACACTCCTTTTAACAATGAGAGCATGAGCTTCCGAGATAAGAAGTAACCTTTTAATTCGATTTAATATGGTTAATTTTTATAGATATAAGTTAATTACTCTATAGATTAGCCACTAATATTATT
>NZ_JBFRTU010000077.1:0-211 GCF_041474275.1 Vibrio sp. 10N.222.52.B7
CACCTAAGCCCAATGAAGTCGCAAGGCCAAACAGAGTAACCAGTACGGTTAGTACATCGATTACATCACCAGTTTTGCCCCACACACGCTCACCCAGAATTGGGTAAAACACAGAACGCATTGATAGCGGTAAGCCTTTGTTATAAACAAAGTACGCCAGACAAAGCGCCGTCATGCCATAGATAGCCCATGCATGAAAACCCCAGTGGAA
>NZ_JBFRTU010000077.1:962-1088 GCF_041474275.1 Vibrio sp. 10N.222.52.B7
CATGAAAACCCCAGTGGAATACGGTTGCGCCCAGTGCTAATTCACGACCAGCGGCTGTGAAAGGTTCTGCGTCTAATGGCGTTCCGAACCAGTTAGTGAAGAACGCAGTTGGCTCTGCAACACCCC
>NZ_JBFRTU010000077.1:1802-2844 GCF_041474275.1 Vibrio sp. 10N.222.52.B7
TTGGCTCTGCAACACCCCAGAAGATAAGTCCAATACCCATACCTGCTGCGAATAACATCGCAATCCAAGATGACATTGAATAGTCCGCCGTCGCGTCTTCACCACCTAAACGGATTTTACCCAACGGTGAAAAAGCAAGAACAACAGCAAACGCTAGCATGATGTTAGCTCCCCACATAAACAGGAAGTCAAACTTTGATAGAACAGCACCCTTAATAGAATCAATTGCAGCTTTAGCATCTGCAGGAGGAAGAGCAAGAAGAGTGATGATGAAGAGAAGAGATAAGCCTACTGAGGCTACGAAGACTGTGTTATGGACATCCATGCCCCATTTACTGACGTTGTCTTGACCAACTTGATAGTCAGTAGAATCAATACTGTACTTTTTTGATTTAAAACTCATAAATTATGATGTTCGCATATCCGATTCAACGAATATAAGGACGCTCTCCATATCCAACTACTACTTGATTGGCTCGCCGCATCGCCTAAATAAAAGGCAATAAAAATCACAATAGTTAGTGATAAATGGACTTACTGGCTCAATCCCAAGGCGCACATTATAGCACAGCTCAAAGCATTTTGACTGATTTTTAGCTCAATAGTCACCCAAACCACCGTTGATAGTGATAGTTAACCCAATAAAAACAGAATAAAACAAAAGAATAAAAACCTTCAAATACAACAATTTAAATTAAAATGACGCACCGTAAAATCACATCCAAACTTTTTGCAGATAATTTTAATAATCACCCAATTTACTTATAGCTCTAATAAAAAAGCCCCGCTATAGGGGCGGGGAAAGTTACCAAAGGTAAAAGAGAAATCAGAGCTCAAATGTCAGCGCTGCGTCTCACAGATCAGCACTGCACATTTCAAAGACAGTTCGTTAGATTGCGAAGCAAAAACCTAGGTTATAGTCTTCACCATTTTTCGCAGTGAACTCTTTGTCTTCACTTGATGCATTCGGGCGGCCGCTTTCATCGCCCTTCACTAGGCTCACCCAGTGACGGATGCCAGAAGAACGGCTCGCCTCAGTTTG
>NZ_JBFRTU010000078.1:0-337 GCF_041474275.1 Vibrio sp. 10N.222.52.B7
CAGCACTTACCACAACCGTCACAAAGTGATTCCCACTCGTTCTCGGTCATCTGTTCTAGTGTCTTTTCTTGCCAAAATGGATTCGTCATAGGATTACTTCTTACTCTTTTACTGGGGTGCGTGTTATACCGCTAGCCCATAAAAAGTTCAAGGATAATAATTGTTCATTCTTTGATTCAATCAACAGCTGTCACTCTCATCATTTTTTGCTACTATCGCGCACCCTGTTATTTAGTGAGTTTAATTTGATGGAATGTCGCCTAGGTTGTGGAGCATGCTGTATCGCTCCAAGTATTACATCTGCTATTCCTGGAATGCCTAATGGTAAGCCTGCTGG
>NZ_JBFRTU010000078.1:1060-7345 GCF_041474275.1 Vibrio sp. 10N.222.52.B7
CAATTAAATGAGCAAGATCTCTGCAAATTATTTGGTCAACCTTCACGCCCGAAGGTATGTCACCAATTCAAAGCTTGCCCTGTCATTTGTGGTAAAACCGACCAAGAAGCCCTTGATAACCTGATCGAGTTAGAAGCTATTACCTAAGCGTATTAGCCCTTTTCTATATCCCAGCAATTTCTTTTCCTACTCATACTTTGCTTTAGGTTATAGGTGCTTATGAGGCCTCAATAGTCTTTCAAACAATACTGACTACCTCGCTATGAGTAATAACCGTTTCAGGAAACTCTCGGCGAAATAAAGCCATCGATAAGACATCACAGATCAATGAGGCCTTTATTCTCGTACCCATAAACCAACCAATAACTTGCCTTGAATAAAGGTCAATAATGGCAACTAATTATAGCCAATATTTGTTTGTAGCTACGTCGGTGATATCTCCTGCCCATTTTTAAATTAGCAGTCGTTGCACTGAAGACCTGAGCGAGCAAGGCCGTAACTACGGGTATTCAGTTCAGGTCAAGAAGTGGACAATATCTTATAAACTTGAAGTACTATGTGTATATCATCAGGTAGCGTTTTTATTTACTTTGTTGTCAGCCAATATATTGGATAATATGGCAATAATACATTATGGAAGGAAAATGTGATGAGTAAAAAAATGACCATGGCGGAGATTTCAAGACAGCTTGGAATTTCAACAATGACCGTGTCACGTTACTTTAATGACGGTTATGTCTCGGCTGAAAATCGCCTTAAAATTGATGCTATCGTCAAAGAAAATCATTATACCCCTAATATATTTGCTCGTTCCATTCGTAGCCAATCTAATATTATTGGTTTCGTTGCTCCTCGCATTGAGTCATATACAACTAGCTTAGTAATCAAAGGGGCACTGGCGGCTGCCAATGAATCACAAGTACGAATGCTTTTTCATGCCTCAGGGTTTAACCATGAGTCAGAATGCCAAGCTGTGAGAGAGTTTAATGGCTTAAATGCATTGGGCACTATTATTATTGCTTCAAAGCACAGTGTCGAAGAGACGTTTTATCAAACCTTAGACAATGTGTTATTTATTGGTAAAAACACCCCCCACCATTGCTGTTTATATTACCCCGACCATGCTGCAATTAAAGCACTCGTTTCCCAAACCATCACTCAGTTAAAACAACAGCAGGCACCGCTGGCAGCCGTACATTATATTTATGATGAGCGTATGCTTTCCAGCCGTACTAAGTTGATGCAAGCCACCATTACTGACACCGTCCCTGAGTTGAATTTTTCACTACAAGCTCTAGCCAACTCGGAGGACAAAGCCGGCTACCAGGCAATTCAATTACAGCCTAATCATGTCTACTTTTGTGCCACCGATAATATTGCTATTCGTTTATATCGTCGCGCCAAAGAACAGCAACTCAAGATTGGTCATAACTTATGGATTGTAGGCATGGGTGACTATGACTACAGCGATTTGTTAGTCCCAAGCCTGACTACTGTCGCTTTTAACTACTATCAAGTGGGCTACCAAGCTGTCAAAAAATTGCTCAAGCGCGATTTCAGTTCCGTTGAAGGCACATTCGACATAAGAATGAGAGAAAGTTCACAGTTTCTCTGAAATTGTATTGAGTCCAAATAGGTTCCATTTAACACTATGTGTTAACGATAACACACATAGTATAACCGATGACACTCGCTAATAATCTACACTCAAAACCACTCGCGTGGTGGAAGAAAGCAACTGCCTACCAAATTTATCCCCGTAGTTTTTATGATACAAACCAGGACGGTATTGGTGACATCAATGGGATCATTGCTAAGCTAGATTATCTTGCTGATTTGGGCATTGATTTAATATGGATCTGCCCATTCTACGCATCACCGAATGATGATAACGGTTACGATATCAGTGACTATCAAGCGATTCATCCTGACTTTGGAACCCTTGAGGATGTGGATAAATTAATCACTGCTGCTCATGAACGTGGCATTCGCATTATTATGGATTTAGTGATAAACCACACTAGCGATGAGCATCCATGGTTCATCGAATCGCGAGATAACAAAGATAGCCCTAAGCGTGATTGGTATATTTGGCGTGATGGTTGTGAGCCTACAGCTGAAAAGCCGACTTGCGAACCAAATAACTGGGAAAGTATTTTTCATGGTAGTGCATGGGAATATGATGACAAAACTGCACAATATTATTTGCACCTATTTTCTAAAAAACAGCCAGATCTTAATTGGGAAAACCCTGAAGTTAAACAAGCACTATTTAAAATGATTCATTGGTGGTTGGAACGAGGTATTGATGGTTTCCGTGTCGATGCAATTAGCCATATTCAAAAACAAGCTGGTTTACCCTCTTTACCCAATCCAAAGGGTGAAAACTATGTCTCTTCATTCGATTATCATATGAATGTGGCAGGGATTGAAAAACATCTGTATGAGTTAAAAGAGCAGGCGTTTTCGCCTTTTGATATCGTGACCGTTGGTGAGGCCAATGGGGTGACGGCCGACAACGCATTGCCTTGGGTTGCTGAAACGACCGAGCACGATCAAGGTGGTGTTTTTAACATGATTTTTCAGTTTGAACACATGAAGCTATGGTCGGAAGAACAAAGCAACGAGAATTTCGATCTCGTGGCGTTCAAACGCATTTTATCGCGTTGGCAAGATGCCTTAGAAGGTAAAGGCTGGAATGCGCTTTATTTAGAAAACCACGATCAAGCTCGTAGTATTGATACTTTTGCCGATCCTAACTCTAGGTATGCCAGTGCTACCGCGTTAGCGAGTTGTTATTTCTTGATGAAAGGGACTCCATTTATTTATCAGGGCCAAGAGATTGGTCTGGTAAATCATCAGTTTACTTCTCTTGACGAATTTAACGATGTATCTGCGAGAAATTTAATTCAAAAGCTATCGCAACAAGGTCAGAGCGATGCCGATATCTTAGCCTTGTTAAATCAAGTATCCCGCGACCACAGTCGCTTGCCAATGCAATGGAATGACCAGGATTTTGCCGGTTTTTCTGAGGTGCAACCTTGGTTCTCGGTGAATCAACAGTATGCAGATATCAATGTTGAGCAACAACAGCAAGATCCAAATTCGATCTTAGGTTTCTATAAGCAGTTGATTGCTTTGCGTAAGTCACATGAAAGCTTAGTGGTTGGCCGTTATCAATTACTGCTAGCTAACGATCCTAATATCTATGTTTATCAACGTGTTGCTCAAGATATGACATGGACCATTATTACCAATTTAAGTCCACAAGAGAGCGTTGTTGATATCGACTGCACCCAATTAGGCGAGTTAATGCTTGATAATCAGAATATTAACAATGAACACGTTCGCTCAGATTTTATAACAACGCAAATAGCCCCCGCTTATGCCGCGTATATATTTGCAAGAAAGCACTAAATTATATTTATGGCTAGGCGCTGATAACGTTAGCCTGTATTTAAATCAAGGAACTATTTATGAGTAAGTTACTATCGTTTGATTTTTGGCAACGATTTGGGAAGTCCCTTATCGTTGTTATCGCGGTGATGCCTGCCGCTGGTATCATGATATCACTAGGTAAAGTGGTCGCAATGTATGCGGGTGGGTTTGGTGCCATTGAAACACTAGGCGCTATAATGGAAAACATAGGTTGGGGGATCATTGTTAACCTTCACCTATTATTTGCGGTCGCGATTGGTGGCTCGTGGGCAAAAGAGCGTGCAGGTGGCGCATTTGCCGCGCTAATTGCCTTCATCTTAATCAACCGTATCACTGGGGTTATATTGGGCGTGGATAACGCTATGCTCAGTGACCCAGAAGCGGTTGTGATGAGCCTATTTGGTTCTGAGTTACCTGTCTCTCAATTCTTCACGAATATTTTGGGTGCTCCTGCCCTAAATATGGGTGTGTTTATCGGTATTATGTCTGGCTATTTAGGTGCCAACTTATTTAACCGCTATCATGACTTCGCTCGCTTACCTCAGGCATTAGCATTTTTCAACGGTAAGCGTTTTGTACCTTTTGTTGTTATTTTCTATTCGCTGATTATTGCGTTTGGTTTATCTGTAATATGGCCTTTAATTCAAGGTGCGCTTAATGATTTTGGTCAATGGATTGCTACCTCTAAAGACACTGCGCCGATCACTGCTCCTTTCTTGTATGGTACGTTAGAGCGTTTATTACTGCCATTTGGTTTACACCACACTTTAACTATTCCAATGAATTACACCGAGTTGGGTGGTACTTATGAGCTTTTGACTGGGATGAATGCGGGCTCAAGTGTTTATGGTCAAGATCCATTATGGCTTGCTTGGGTCAGCGATTTAAATAATCTTAAATTAAGCGATCCGACAACTTACCAACACCTGTTAGATACGGTGCACCCAGCACGCTTTAAAGCAGGCCAAGTTATTATCGCAGCCTCTTCATTGATTGGTATTGGACTTGCGATGTATCACTGTGTTGATAGTGATAAGCGCGCACAATATAAGCCAATGTTCTTATCTGCCTGTCTTGCTGTGTTATTAACCGGTGTGACTGAGCCTATTGAATTCATGTTTATGTTTATCGCTCCCGTTTTGTATGTTGCACATGCTGTGTTAACAGGAGTTGCATTTGCGTTGGTCGATGTGATGGACCTACGTGTACATGCCTTTGGTTTGATTGAGTTACTCACTCGTATACCTATGATGGTTTCAGCGGGCATCGGTGGTGATCTGGTTCGCTTTGCATTAGTTTCTATTGTTTTCTTTGTGGTTAACTATGGATTGTTCCGCTTCCTAATCGTGAAATTGAAGTTACCAACACCGGGTCGTATGGGTAACTACCTGGATGAAAGCTCAGAATCGATGTCAGAAGATGAGAAGATGAACATTATTATTCAGAATTTAGGTGGCCGTGCCAATATTGCTGAGATTGATGCTTGTATGACTCGCTTGCGTATTACAGTTAATGATCCGAAGTTGGTTGCTGAATATGCGTCATGGAAGCCGACAGGGGCTCTTGGTGCTGTGATTAAAGAACAGGGTGTACAAGTTATTTATGGCCCTGGGGTGGATGTTATTAAATCTAAGTTAATAGAGAAATATTCAGCACAACCTGCGTAATTCTTTTTAGATCAAATAACCTCGAGAAACGCAGCCTTGCGCTGCGTTTTATCTCACTAGAATAAATAAGTGAATAATAATGAAGTTAATGACACTAAATACCCACAGTTGGCAAGAAGAAAAACAGCTAGAAAAGTTAGATGTGGTCGCGCAAGCCATTATCGAGCAAGGGTGCGATGTGGTTGCATTACAGGAAGTGAATCAACATCAAGATAGCCCGGCCGTTGATGCCAATATATTAACCAATCACACTGTGTTGGCGAATAACTATGGTTATTTATTACAGAAAAAACTCATGGAATACGGTCATCACTACCAACTTACGTGGGATTTCGTTCATCAAAGTTATGAAGTATATCAAGAGGGGCTCTCATTTTTAACGCGACTACCGATTGTCGAACATGAGGTCATTGATTTAAGTGATAACTATGATGTGAGCTTTTGGAAACATCGGCGAGCAGTGCGTATTAAAGTGACCTCTCAACAGGGTGATTTTAATCTTTATAATTGTCATTGTGGCTGGTGGAATGACTCAGAGAACTCATTTGAGGATCAGTTCGACCGAATCAAGGCAACTTTACCAACAGAGTTGAGCTTTCTATTAGGCGATTTCAACAACCCAAGCCATATACGTAATGAAGGCTATGATTACGTATTACAACGCGGTTTGATGGATTGTTATGAAGTTGCTGAAATCAAAGATGATGGAACCACTGTCATTAAAAACATTGATGGTTGGGAGCAAAATAGCCAAGCGTTACGCATTGATTTAGTACTTAGTAATCAGCCTGTAGTGGTAAAGCAGCATAAGGTGATTTTTAATCACGATTTTTATCCGGTTGTATCAGATCACTTTGGGGTGTTGGTAGAAGTAGAACTTACTTAATTTTTATCAACTCATCGTAGTTTAAATAAAAAGAATACTGACACAAATACGGCTAATTATCAGGTCACTCTTACTTGCTAAAATAGCGATAGAATACGACTGACCTTAACGATCTTTAGTGCGAGTTCGAAGTGATTACATAAGATTCTCTGTTCTTTCTTTCAACTATATACACAAGATTTCACACTTCTGCGAAATCTAAACTATCTTATTGATACTGGTAAAGATTAATAAGGATCGTTATGAATAGGTATATCGCAGAAATATTCGGTACATTTTGGTTGGTGTTAGGTG
>NZ_JBFRTU010000078.1:8036-8741 GCF_041474275.1 Vibrio sp. 10N.222.52.B7
TTTTGGTTGGTGTTAGGTGGTTGTGGTAGTGCCGTCTTAGCCGCTGCTTTTCCCGATGTAGGTATCGGCTTACTCGGGGTTTCCCTCGCGTTTGGTTTAACCGTACTCACCATGGCTTTTGCTATTGGCCATATATCCGGCTGTCATCTCAACCCTGCTGTTACAATTGGTCTTTGGAGTGGTGGTCGCTTTGATGGCAAGGATGTTGCGCCTTATATTATTGCCCAAGTGATTGGCGGTATTATCGCGGGCGGCGTGCTATTTGTGATTGCTTCAGGACAAGCTGGCTTTGATGCAGCTGCCTCTGGCTTTGCTTCCAATGGTTATGGTGAACACTCACCGGGCGGTTACTCGCTCACTGCGGCTCTCGTTTGTGAAGTAGTCATGACCATGGTTTTCCTATTCGTGATTATGGGCGCGACTGATTCGAAAGCACCGGCTGGATTTGCACCTATCGCGATTGGTCTCTGTTTGACCTTGATTCACCTTATCAGTATTCCTGTAACCAACACCTCTGTGAACCCTGCTCGAAGTACCGGCGTGGCTGTATTTGTCGGTGATTGGGCCGTTTCGCAATTGTGGCTATTCTGGGTTGCACCGATTATTGGTGCCGTGATTGGCGCGATGATATACAAAGCGGTAAGAGGTTCAGATTAAGCGCTGAAAAACGTCTAAAGCAATAAAAGAAAAAGGTTCATCGCGGCT
>NZ_JBFRTU010000079.1:0-36327 GCF_041474275.1 Vibrio sp. 10N.222.52.B7
GTTTAAATTGTTAAAGAGCTTAACTTCTTGAGCGTTCCTTTTAAGTAAGGAGCCTCTCGAAGTGGACGGCCATTCTAGCGAATTAACATTCAGTGTCAAACACTTTTTGAAAATTAATTTTTTGTCGCTTTCCGTCTTACTGATTCTTGCTGAAGCCTTGTGGCGTCTGCCGTCTCAGTGGTGTCGCATTATAGGGAACCCTCTCAGCTTAGCAACTACTTTTTCATGAAAAATGAATAAATAGGGGTTAACTGCCTAATAGTTCACCTAAACGTAAAAAAGAGAGCATTTCTGCTCTCTTTTTGCTCAAAGTCTAAGGGTATTGTTAGATAAATGCGTAAGCATCAGCGTACATATGGTCACGCTTTGCTTCTTTATTCTGAGTAAATAGGTCTCTTGCAGCGCCCGCCATTTCAAAACGACCTGCAATATAGATATCGAAATCAGCTAATGATTCGAAACTTTGCATAACAGCCTCAAGCACATTACCTGTTTGGCCATGCCAAACTTCCGGTGCTTCTTCTACTACCGGTACAAAGTGCACATTGCTATGCTTTTCTGCAATGCCAACCAACTCTTCTTTAGCATATAACTGGCACTCATCTTTTGCGCCCCAGTATAGGTAGATCTCTTTCGAGCTATTTTGCGCGATGCAGTGATCAAGAATAGAGCGCACGTAGCTGAAACCCGTGCCACCAGCAATAAGTAATAGAGGGCGATCGCTTTCTTCTTTGATCCAAGCATCTCCGTGTGGAGCATCAATCGCAATATCGCCATCTTCAGCTTGTGCCTTCTTCATCGCTTCAACCACTTCTAGTGCGTAAGCGTTGTGCTCGGCAGCACCAATGTGCAGCTCAAGCTCACCTTCGTGGCGGCAAGGGCTACTTGCGATAGAGAATGGGCGCTTATCTTTCTCGCCCATTTCAACCATCAGGTACTGGCCCGCTTTAAAAGCGACCGGTGTTTCTGGGTGAAGTAGGATTTGGTAAGTATTACAAGCCAAAGGCTCGATAGACTTCACTTTACATTTAATAGTCATGTTCTTCCTCTTACTAACCCTTAATCGGCAAAGGTTAGAACTAAATTACTTTCTGCAAATGCTTGGCAAGCAAAAATCCAGCCTTGTTGCTGCTCTTTCTCTGTGAGCATGGGTTCAAGGTGGTAACTCACTTGCCCTTCTAATTTTTTGCACATACACATTGCGCATGCGCCAACTTGGCAACGGTTTGGGAAATAGATATCGCTGTTGAGCGCAGCATCCAAGACCGTTTGCCCTTTTTCTACTGTGAAACTGATGTTTTCTGGGTATAAGACTACTTGGTAGCTCATGAAATTCCTAGCTGTTCCCAGATGCTATCAATCTTTTTCACAACATCAGGATCTTTTGTGATTGGTACACCCCACTCACGCAGGCATTCACCTTCCCACTTATTGGTCGCATCGAGACCCATTTTTGAGTATCCAGTTTCGTTCTGCAGGAATAACGTATCTCTCGCCGGATCCATTCTTGTCGTTACAGCCCAAATGATGTCATTCCAATCACTCACATTGACATCGCCATCACACACGATAACAAACTTGTTCTCATCAAATTGAGACCAAACCGCTTCCATGATTTTCTTACCATTACCGGCAGCTTGCTTATCAATAGACACCACAACCATGCTGGCATTGTCGTTTTGCAGGTGAACATCAATAATTTCAGGATGAACCTTGGTTAACTCAGCCAAGCTACCCTCTATATGTTCACTATTTACAGGTGCTGTTTGGACATCTGGCGATAACGCTAACTCTGCGTCCCACTTCTTAGTGATATCTAGACCCATCTTAGAACCTAACCCAACCACGGGTGAGGCAAAATCCAATGAATCGATCGGCGTGTTCTCTATCATCAGGCTATCGCGTGACGGATCCATATGTTCGCACATCGCTGCGGTTACTTGAGACCAATCACGTGCATTCACATCTTCATCACACACCAGTACAAATTTGGTGTACATGAATTGGCGTAAGAAAGACCATACACCCATCATTACTCGCTTAGCGTGACCTGGGTATTGCTTCTTCATGGTCACTACTGCCATTCGGTACGAACAACCTTCAGGCGGTAGATAGAAATCTTCAATCTCTGGGAACTGCTTTTGAAGAATAGGCACAAACACTTCATTTAGCGCAACACCTAATACCGCAGGCTCATCAGGTGGACGGCCAGTATAGGTGCTGTGATAGATTGGGTTCTCGCGCATAGTTACATGAGTAATAGTAAACACATGGTGCTTTTCTTTCTCGTTGTAGTAACCAGTATGATCTCCGTAAGGCCCTTCATCTGCAAATTCATTCGGGTCGATGTAACCTTCCATCACGATTTCTGCACTTGCAGGAACTTCTAAGTCGTTGCTGATTGATTTAACGACCTCAGTTTTACTACCACGCAGTAAGCCTGCAAACGCGTACTCTGATAAAGTATCCGGCACTGGCGTAACCGCACCAAGAATGGTGGCAGGATCTGCACCAAACGCTACCGATACTGGGAATGGTTTTCCTGGGTTGGTTTCCATCCAATCACGCAGATCAAGCGCTCCACCACGGTGGGCTAACCAACGCATGATGATTTTATTCTTGCCGATCTTCTGTTGACGATAGATGCCTAGGTTTTGGCGTTTCTTGTTTGGACCACGAGTAACCGTTAAACCCCATGTTAGCAATGGCGCGACATCGTCAGCCCAACAGCTCATCACGGGAATTTTATCTAGGTCGACGTCATCGCCTTGCCATACCACTTGTTGGCAAGCCGCTTTGCGAAGGCGTTTAGCCGGCATGTTTAAGACTTGCTTAAATACAGGCAGTTTATCAAGAGCGTCTTTAAAGCCTTTTGGTGGCTCAGGTTCTTTTAGGTAAGCAAGCAACTTACCCACTTCACGCAGTTCTTTGACTTCTTGACGCCCCATACCAATAGCAACACGGTTAGGTGTACCAAATAGGTTGGTCAAAACAGGCATGTCATAGCCTACTGGATTTTCAAACAAAAGAGCCGGGCCACCAGCACGTAGAGTACGGTCGCTAATCTCGGTCATTTCGTAGTCTGGATCGACTGGGTGAGAAATGCGTTTCAACTGACCAATACTTTCAAGATGGTCGATAAAATCACGTAAATCTTTAAAACTCATAGGACTTCTACATGCTGATTATTCTGCGCTCAGTATATCAAAAAGGGTGACACTGAGGTCCCCCTTTTTAGTGTGGTTATTGAGAGGCAAAATCCACTTTACGGTAATGCTTGCTCGATCAAAGAGCTCTTCACCTGAGGGTTATCATTGACGAGATCTTGCAACCATCGCGTATGACCTTGTTTGGCGAGTTCACGCGCGACTAATGGCGCTTCATCGGCAATCGCCATCCTAGAGACAAGGAACAGCTTCACCTCTTCTGACAACGGGTTAACTTTGGTAAGCAAAGTAATCGCTTCATCTTTCAAACGCGGGTTTTTAGTCGCCGCCATTACTTGTTCAAGCGCGAACGCTTGTTTAGTTTCAGCAAGGCGGACTAGCTCAGCTTGGCTATGATAATCGGCCTTCATTCGCCATAGAATCTTGTAGACCTCTGGGTCTTCACTCACTTGCGCTAATCGCACCACCACCTCAGTAGAGGGTAACCAGCTAACAATAGAAGATGCAGTAAGTTGCTTAGTTAGGTAATCAACCGCTTCAGGAGACAAACTGTCTAGCTCTCTAATGAGCAACGCTTCTCGCGTTTGAACTTGATGTTCAGATCCAGATAACCACTCTTTTAGGTCGAGTTCCTGTTTCTCTGCATCTAGCACAAATACCAATGTCTTCTGATCTTGACGCCATTGTTTGATAAGGCGATTAGCAATTGAAGGGTAATTAAAGGCAGGTACCGTAAACTCATAGCCATCTCCACGCTCTAAGACTTGATAAGTGGGCGTGATAGCAAGTTGCTGCTCGATGAAGATAGACATCTTGGGTGTGAGTACGATTTTTTGCTGTTCAAGCTTCTTCAAGAGTTGGTAACGAGCCACCTCTTGCTGAGGAAATGTCAGGCGCTCAAGCGCAAAGCGTAGCGAATTGACTTCGTCACGTACGACAAGCTCTAGTAGTTCAGCAGTTTTCAGTTTTACTTGATCATTCTCAAGCCAAGACTCTACTGTAAGTGGAGACATCTCGGTAGCATAGCTCATACCAACCGGTGAAAATAACAGTGAAGTAGACAGGAGTAATGATGACAACAGTCCATGTTGCATTTTAACTTCCTTTTAACACTTTTGCTCATTCTGCAAGCTGTCGCTATAAAATGCAAATAAAAAGCGCCACCCGAAGGCAGCGCTTTTTAATAACTATCAGCTAATCAAGACTACTGACGACGCATTGCGTCAAAGAACTCATCGTTCGTTTTAGTCATTGCTAACTTGTCGATAAGGAATTCCATTGCATCAGTTTCGCCCATAGGGTGAACAATCTTACGCAGGATCCACATCTTCTGTAGTTCATCAGGCTTAGTAAGAAGCTCTTCACGACGAGTACCAGAGCGGTTGAAATCAATCGCTGGGAATACGCGCTTTTCAGCAATCTTACGGTTAAGGTGCAGTTCCATGTTACCTGTACCTTTGAATTCTTCGTAGATTACTTCATCCATCTTAGAACCAGTATCAACCAGTGCTGTTGCGATGATCGTTAAGCTACCGCCTTCTTCTACGTTACGTGCCGCACCGAAGAAACGCTTTGGACGATGTAGAGCATTCGCATCAACACCACCAGTAAGAACTTTACCTGATGAAGGAATCACAGTGTTGTAAGCACGAGCTAGACGAGTAATAGAATCCAGCAGGATAACTACATCTTTCTTGTGTTCAACAAGGCGCTTCGCTTTCTCGATAACCATTTCTGCAACTTGTACGTGGCGAGATGCTGGCTCATCGAATGTTGAAGCAACTACTTCGCCTTTAACTAGACGCTGCATTTCTGTTACTTCTTCTGGACGCTCATCGATAAGTAGAACCATTAGTTCACACTCAGGATGGTTACGTGCAATGCTTTGAGCAATGTTTTGCAGAAGCATTGTCTTACCCGCTTTAGGCGGAGCAACAATCAGACCACGCTGACCTTTACCAATTGGAGATGCAAGGTCAAGAATACGAGCCGTAATATCTTCAGTCGCACCATTACCCGCTTCCATCACCATACGTTCGTTAGCGTGAAGAGGAGTAAGGTTTTCGAAAAGAATCTTGTTACGTGCGTTGTCTGGCTTGTCGTAGTTAACCGTGTTTACTTTAAGCAGTGCAAAGTAACGCTCACCGTCTTTAGGTGGACGGATTTTACCGCCAATAGAGTCACCTGTACGTAGGTTAAAACGACGAATTTGGCTTGGTGATACGTAGATATCATCTGGGCCAGCCAGGTATGAACTGTCGGCGCTACGTAGGAAACCAAAACCGTCTTGAAGAATTTCTAGAACACCATCACCAAAGATGTCTTCACCACTTTTTGCATGCGCTTTAAGGATGGAGAAGATAATGTCTTGTTTTCTTAGGCGAGCTTGATTTTCAAGACCTAAGCTTTCGCTAAGTTTAACAAGCTCAGACACAGGTCTGTTCTTCAGTTCAGTAAGATTCATAGTGGTGGAAGTTTGTTTAGTCAAAATAGGATCTGTTTTCTTAAGTTAAGAAGGATTTGGTCACAGGATCGACCAAGAAGAGAAATTCGTTCAATTAACGTGCGATAAATTAGCACTAAAACTAAGACTAGTCCATAGCTTAGAAAAAACAAAACCGCGCATTTGTTAACTGCACGGTTTCTTTTCAAATGCTGACCTGATTAAAGGTTAGCGTCTAAGAACTCTTTAAGTTGAGTTTTAGATAATGCACCAACTTTAGTCGCTGCTACGCCGCCATCTTTGAAAAGAAGTAGCGTTGGAATACCGCGAATACCAAACTTTGGTGGAGTACCAGCATTTTGGTCGATATTTAATTTACCGATTGTGAGCTTGCCTTCGTACTCGTCTGCGATTTCATCAAGAATCGGCGCAATCATTTTACATGGACCACACCATTCTGCCCAAAAATCAACAAGAACAGGGCCTGCAGCATTGATTACATCGTTATCAAAACCGTCATCAGTTAGCTGCAAAATCTTATCACTCATCTTCCACTCCAATGTATTTTTTAGAACTGGTTGGATGATAACCAGTAAATAGATGCCCTATTGGAATGTATTTACTTTCGTATTGCAAGCTTAAGCTGATATTCTATAGCAATGAAAAAGACGCATATCACAGAGCAAAAGTTCGCCGACTTGGATTTACTTCCGCAAGTCATTGAAGGATTGGAGAAAAAAGGGTTCGATTATTGTACCCCTATCCAAGCCTTGGCGCTCCCGGTACTGCTCACCGGCCAAGACATTGCAGGCCAGGCCCAAACGGGTACTGGTAAAACGCTTGCGTTTCTTACTGCTACTTTTAACCACCTGCTAAAAACATCTGAGCATGAAGGGCGTAAGCCTAACCAGCCACGTGCGATTATTATGGCACCAACGCGTGAACTCGCGATTCAGATCTACAACGATGCTGACTCTCTGGTTGAAAGCACAGGTATCAAGGCAGCACTTGCTTACGGTGGCGAAAGCTACGACAAGCAACTAGGTAAAATCGAAGAAGGCGCAGATATCTTAATTGGTACGACTGGCCGCATCATCGATTTCTACAAGCAGAAGGTATTTAACCTTAACCACATTCAAGCTGTTGTTCTTGACGAAGCTGATCGCATGTTCGATCTTGGTTTCATCAAAGACATCCGCTTCTTGTTCCGCCGTATGCCTGAGCCAAAAGATCGCCTGAACATGCTGTTCTCTGCGACATTGTCTTACCGCGTACAAGAGCTAGCGTTCGAACACATGCACAACCCAGAGCATGTTGTTGTTGAGCCAGAGCGTAAAACAGGTCACCGCATTCAGGAAGAGCTGTTCTACCCATCAAACGAACACAAAATGGCACTGCTGCAGACTCTAGTTGAAGAAGAGTGGCCAGAGCGCGCTATCATCTTCGCTAACACTAAGCACAAATGTGAGTCTGTTTGGGGTCACCTAGCTGCAGATGGTCACCGTGTTGGCCTACTAACTGGCGATGTTCCTCAAAAGAAACGTGAAAAGATTCTTGAGCAATTCACTAAAGGTGATGTTGACCTACTTGTCGCAACCGACGTTGCAGCACGTGGCCTACACATTCCTCAAGTAACACACGTATTCAACTTCGACCTACCTGATGACTGTGAAGATTACGTTCACCGTATCGGCCGTACCGGTCGTGCTGGTGCAAGTGGTCACTCAATCAGCTTTGCTTGCGAAGATTACGCAATCAACTTGCCACCAATCGAAGAATACATTGAGCACGCGATCCCAGTGTCTGACTACGATGCTTCTGCACTGCTAGAAGATCTACCAGCACCATTGCGCTTACGCACACGTAACCCGCAACAACGCCGCTCGAACAACAATGGCCCACGCAACGGTAACCGTAAACCAAACCAGAACCGTCGCCCACGCCAACCGCGTCATAACAAGGAAGCTTAGTCGCTTATGAGTCAAACAGTGTCACCACCGCTTTACGCTGCAATCGACCTCGGGTCGAACAGTTTTCATATGCTCGTTGTGCGTCATATCGATGGCAGCGTACAAACCATGGCTAAAATTAAGCGCAAAGTGCGTTTAGCTGCAGGCTTAGATGAAAATAATGCGCTTAGTACAGAAGCCATGCAGCGCGGTTGGGACTGTTTGAGTCTCTTTGCAGAGCGACTGCAAGATATTCCGAAAGAAAATATCCGCATTGTCGGTACAGCGACCCTACGTACTGCTATCAATGTGGATATATTTCTAGAGAAAGCGAACCAGATCCTTGGTTACGACATCAATGTTATCTCCGGAGAAGAAGAAGCTGCGACTATCTATAAAGGCGTAGCACACACTTCTGGTGGCAGCGGCCGCCGACTGGTTGTTGATATTGGTGGCGCAAGCACCGAGATGATCATTGGTGAAGGCTTCTCAGCGAAAGCCCTAACCAGCCTAAAGATGGGCTGTGTTACTTGGCTTGAGCGCCACTTTAAAAACCGCCAATTAACCGCTACCAACTTTAACAACGCCATTGAAGCGGCGAAGTCGACGTTGGCTCCTATCCTAGATAGCTACACTGATATCGGATGGGATGTGTGTGTGGGCGCCAGCGGTACCGTTCAAGCACTGCAAGAGATCATGTTGGCGCAAGGCATGGATGAAGTGATTACTCATGCCAAACTTAAGCGTCTACAGAAACAAGCGATGATTACTGAGCGCTTGGAAGAGCTAGAAATCGAAGGACTTACCCTTGAACGCGCATTAGTGTTCCCGAGTGGCCTTTCTATTCTTATTGCTATTTTTGAGCTGCTTGAAATAGATTCAATGACACTCGCAGGCGGCGCACTCCGTGAAGGCCTAGCCTACGAGATGGTTGATGAGCTACGCCAAGAAGATATCCGAGCGCGTACCATTAAGAGTGTTCAATCACGCTACCAAATGGACGTAAGCTACGGTGAACAAGTAGCAGTAGTCGCACAAACGCTGCTAGACCAAGCGGGCGCCGAAGCGTGGGTTTCAGAACCTCAAGCTGGTGTGCTATTGCAAACGGCAGCTAAGCTTCACGAGATTGGTTTAACCATCGATTTCAAAAAAGGCGGTGAGCACAGCGCTTATCTGCTGCAGAACTTAGACCTACCTGGCTTTACTCGAGCGCAAAAGCACTACTTGGGTGAGTTAACTCGTCGCTACCGTGAACAGTTAACCTCATTACCAGAGCAACACGCTATCTCAGGAACCAGTAGCAAGCGTATTTTACGTATTCTGCGTTTAGCTATTTTGCTGACCCACCGTCGTAACCCAGCGCTAGAGCCTGAGTTCAAACTGACGACGAATGACAACAATCTAACCCTAACGCTTTCTAAGCAATGGTTAGCTGACAATCCGCTGACCGCTGCAGAGCTAGAGATCGAGTCGAATAGACAAACCGATATTGGCTGGCCATTGAATATTAAATGCCTCTGATATTAGTATCTGACGCTAGAAATTAAAAAAGCCCAAGTTAATAGACTAACTTGGGCTTTTTCTTATCGCTGCATTAATGCTTTGTGTTACAAATCTCAAACTTAAGCGTTCACGCCTGTCGCTTTAAAGTCAGGGTTCACTGCGGTTAGCTTTCTAACAATGTAGTTAAGAAGCACGCCGTACATAGGCACGAACAAGCCTAGGCTGATGATAAGTTTGAATCCGTAATCGACTAAAGCAATCTCAGTCCAATGCTCGGCCATAAATGGATCTGGGCTTTGATAGAAAGCAATCGCAAAGAAAGCGATTGTATCAATGGCATTACCGAATAGCGTTGAACATGTTGGGGCAACCCACCACTGTTTAAGCTGACGCAGACGGTTGAAAACATGCACATCTAAGATCTGACCCAGTAAATAAGCCATGAAGCTCGCCGCGGCGATACGAGCAACAAACAAGTTGAACTCACCTAATTGGCTAAAGCCTTGGAATGAACCTTCAAAGAACACCACTGACAAGAAATAAGAAACGGCCAGCGCTGGTAACATCACTAAGAAAATAATTTTACGGGCAAGCTGCGCGCCAAAAATGCGTACGGTCAGATCGGTCGCTAGGAAGATAAACGGGAAAGTGAAAGCACCCCAAGTGGTGTGCATACCGAAGACGGTAAAAGGTAGCTGAACCAGATAGTTGCTTGACGCAATAATCACCAAATGGAACAAAACTAATAGTGCTAGGGCTTTGCGCTGTTGCGCAGGGGTAAAGTTACTCATGCTGTACCTTTTTAGTTTGGTTTGGGGGTGAGGGAACCCAAATCGAGTCATTTCTTCGAATAATCCAAGAAAGCTCTTACCAATAATGTGAATTAAAAATGTTTCTATAATTTGCTCTATTGAGCGGCGGGCGATTATACATTAATCAATATTGGCTGCAATGGTGAGAACAAACGCAAACGTTTATCCTCACTTTTATTGGTGAATAGCGCTAGAAGCTGTGCTTTAGAAGCTATGCCTAAAGTTAAAAACCGCGCTTGAAAAGCGTCGCGAGATAATCAAACTCTTCTCGGCTTTCTTCCGCGTTTAACGACTCAAACCAAATTGATTCACTGTAATGCTCAGACTTTAAGAACATTCGACAATCTTCAAAATCAATCAACCAAGAGTGCATATCGGCGTCCCATTGTTTTTCAACAACAGACGCTGACAGCAATGCCACCAGCTTTTCACCTAACACTTCATAAGAATCAAAATCAAAACTTGGAGACGTAATCAATAAACGCCCTTCCTCAGCCAGATACTCTCTTAAGCCAAATTCTGTTTGTGTTGTCATGTCCCTATTAACCTTATTCTTTTTCTATTAGTTAGACGTTTCTTTCAAACTAGCCGTGTGTGGTGATGTGTTCTTGAATCAGATCTAGGAATGGGTCTGCGTACTTATCGAGTTTACGTTGACCGACACCGTTGACTGCCAGCATTTCTCCGTATGAAGTAGGTAGTATTTCAGCCATATCAATCAAGGTCGCGTCACTGAATACCACATATGGTGGCAAGCCATCTTCATCAGCAATCGACTTACGCAGCTTACGCAGTTTCGCAAACAGCTTCTTATCGTAATTCTTGCTGCTTAACTTATCGGACTTAGCATTACGCACCGCTGTATCTAAACGAGGAACAGCCAATTCCAAAGACATCTCACCGCGCAGCAGCGGGCGGGCTTCTTCTGTTAGCTGTAAAGTTGAGTTACGAGTGATGTTCTGGAACAGCAAGCCTTTATGAATCAGCTGACGGAAGATACTGATCCAGTAATCATGACTGTGATCGCGGCCAATACCGTAGGTAGATAGCTTATCGTGACCATTATCGCGGACACGGATGTTCTGCATGCCTCGCATTACTTCGACCACGTAGCCCATACCAAACGACTGATTCACACGGTACACACAAGACAACGCCTTTTGCGCTTCTTGGGTCGCATCAAAATGCTTAGGTGGATCGAGGCAGATATCGCAGTTGCCACATTGCTTCTCACGATACTCACCAAAGTAGTTAAGCAGAACCTGACGACGACACGTTTGCGCTTCAGCAAAGGCACTCATCGCATTCAGCTTGTGCATCTCAACTTGTTTCTGTGGGCCTTCTTCTTTCTCGTCTAGCATACGACGCAGCCAACCCATATCAGCCGGGTCAAACAGCATCATCGCTTCAGCAGGCAAACCATCGCGACCTGCACGACCGGTCTCTTGATAGTAAGACTCGATATTGCGTGGGATATCAAAGTGCACCACAAAGCGTACGTTGGGTTTGTTGATGCCCATACCGAAGGCAACAGTCGCGACCACGATCTGAATATCATCGCGTTGGAAGGCTTCTTGAACGTAAGCACGCTCATCGGTGTCCATACCAGCGTGATAACCCGCGGCGCGAATACCGTTATTGCACAGCTTCTCGGTCACCATCTCCACTTTTTTACGGCTACCACAGTAGATGATGCCGCAATTGCCCTTTTGTGTTTCTAGGTAGCGAACCACCTGTGACACGGGTTTGTGCTTCTCAACCAGGTTGTAGCGAATATTAGGGCGATCAAAGCTGCCTAAGTAGGTGTGCGGATCCAGGAGCTGTAAGCGCGAGATAATATCTTTGCGCGTCGCATCATCAGCGGTTGCTGTGAGCGCCATGTAAGGCACGTGCGGGAAATATTGTTTAAGTTGACCTAATGATGCGTATTCCGGACGGAAGTCATGCCCCCATTGAGAGATACAGTGCGCCTCATCCACCGCAATCATCGAAAGCGGTAAACCTTGAAGACGTTCGATAAAGTCGCGCATCAACACTCGCTCTGGCGACACATAAACCATCTTCAGTTGACCTGAGTTCATGCGATTAAACACACTCATCAGCTGGTCACGTGGCATTGAAGAGTTAATGCACTCAGCGGCAACACCATTGGCCTTCAATTGGTCGACTTGGTCTTTCATCAGCGAGATCAGCGGTGAGATAACCAGAGTAAGCCCTTCACGAACCAAAGCCGGAATTTGGTAACACAGAGATTTACCACCACCGGTTGGCATAATCACCAAGCTGTCTTTGCCTTCAACGGCCAAATCAATGACCTCTTGCTGACCATCGCGAAAGCTTTGATAGCCAAACACATCTTGTAAGATGTTTTGCGCATCATTCGCGGGAGTTGGTGTTTGCTCAGCAATCAGAGTGGCGGTCATTGTGGTTCCTAATCGAGGTATAAAGTCAGCATGCGGCATTGGCAAGCAAGTCGCACATTGTAGAGTGGAATGCTGGTGAATTAAACCGCAAATTGTTAGGTGAAAAGGGTTATCGCTCCTATACTGACCAACTCTCTTATAAATCTTATTAATAAGCACTCAGTGCTAGAGAAATATGCATGACACAGGAAGAACAACAACGTACGCGCCAAGGAGTTTTGCTTGCCGTCGGTGCCTACACAATGTGGGGGATCGCCCCTATATATTTCAAATCTTTAAGTGACGTTTCCCCGTTAGAGATCCTCAGCCACCGTGTAGTATGGTCCTTTTTCCTACTCGCTTTCTTACTACACATTGGCCGCAGCTGGCGTAAAGTTCGTGACACCCTGACCTCAAAACCAAAAATGCTCTATTTGGTAGCGACGTCTATTTTGGTGGGTGCAAATTGGCTGATCTTTATCTGGGCGGTGAACTCCAATCACATGCTCGATGCCAGTTTAGGGTATTACATCAACCCGCTGATTAACGTATTGCTCGGAATGCTCTTCCTCGGTGAGCGCTTACGTAAGCTGCAATGGTTTGCTGTAGCTCTTGCTGCGATTGGCGTATTAATCCAATTGATTGCCTTCGGCTCAGTACCGATCGTCGCCATTGCCCTAGCCTTTAGCTTTGGTTTTTATGGCTTGCTGCGTAAGAAAGTCAGCTTAGAAGCGCAAACGGGTCTGTTCATTGAAACTCTGGTGATGCTGCCTCTCGCCGCAACCTACTTACTGTTTATTGCCGATAGCCCGACCTCAAACTTATCGATGAACCCGATGCAACTCAACCTGTTATTGGTTGCTGCCGGTGTGATCACCACGGTTCCATTACTGTGTTTTACTGGTGCTGCAACTCGCTTGAAGCTATCGACACTCGGTTTCTTCCAGTACATCGGTCCAAGTTTGATGTTCTTACTGGCGGTTCTGATTTACGGTGAAGCCTTTACCTCAGATAAAGCGATTACCTTTGCTTTCATATGGGGAGCACTGGTTATTTTCAGCTTTGATGGCCTGCGTAACAACAAGAAGAGCAAACGCGCTAAACAGTGATACTGATCGTTTTTTACAAGACAATCCCTTAATACGCAGATAAGCTTGGTTGAATTGATGACTATTTGACCAAGCTTTTTTGTACCATGGATAAAGTCCACTATTACTCTACCCCAACAGAAGATATCAGCCTGATCCAAGCTCAATACCAAGAGTTTGCCTTTCAACGCCACTATCATTTGGACTTTCACATCGGCTTAATTACCCAAGGGCAGCAAAAATTCGTCTATAAAGGGACGAGCCACCATGTCGGTGCAGGCCAAGTTGTTATCATGCCACCTGATGAGCTGCATGATGGGCACTCCAAACTCGATTCGGGTTATCAAGTCAGTGTGTTTGCAGTTTCTCCCCAATGGTTTCAAGATCTTGCCGATCCCAAGCAAAATGGTCACACATTAGGCTTTTCTGAGTTGATCCTCTCCGATCAGGCTACATTTTTACAATTACGCAACTTGCATGGTCTATTAATCGATCAAAACATAAGCCAACTCGCTCAAGATTGCTTACCATTCGAGGGATTCTCGACGATCGTCGATCGTTATGCGAAATTTGGATCGAAGAGTGACATCAAACTGGGCAATCAATCGATTGATACGCTCAAAGACTATTTAATGGCGAATTTGGATCAACCAGTGCGGTTAGAGCAACTGTCTGAGCTGTGCGGCTTAACCACAACTCAATTCCAACGCCACTTTAAGAACAGAATGGGCATCACCCCTTACGCGTGGCTGAGCCGTTTACGTATGGAACAGAGCATGCGCCTGATTAAGTCTGGGATCTGTGGTACTAAAGTCGCGCACCAAGTAGGCTTCTATGATCAAGCACACTTCTCCAAGGCATTCAAAACCACATTCGGCGTACCACCCTCACAAATCAACTAAGTGTTGATAATTTACAATTGCTCGATTTCAAATCGCGGTAAGCTACGCTCAATACGATTACTTATTTAATAATAGCGGCAACGTTATTGAGAACTGACATGAACGAAGTCACCATACTGATCACCCTCGCCTCTATCCATTTCATCGCTTTGATGAGCCCCGGCCCTGACTTTGCGTTAGTCGTGCAAAATGCGACACGCCACGGCAGACAAACAGGCTTGTACATTGCGCTTGGTTTATCTTGCGGGATCTTACTGCATTCGTTGCTCAGCCTGACGGGAATCAGTTACCTAGTCCACCAGCAACCAACCCTATTTGCCATTATCCAGTTGGCTGGCGGTAGCTACTTGCTGTACTTAGGCTACGGTGCACTTAAAGCAACCTGGCAAATCATTCAGAACCACGACGATGACGACGATACCGTCAATGCCAAAGATCTGATTCTGACCAACAAGCGTCAGGCATTTTCGAAAGGGTTTGCGACCAATATTCTCAACCCAAAAGCTTTGGTGTTCTTTATTAGCTTGATGTCGAGCTTAGTGCCTGCCGACATGTCTCTATCAGGTAAAGGCTTTGCGCTTATTATCTTGTTTGGTCTGTCTCTGTTTTGGTTTTCACTACTGGCGTGGATGCTTTCGACTAAGGCTCTACAGAAGAAACTTAGCGAAGCAACGGTATACATCGATGGCTTATGTGGCGTGGTATTCAGCCTGATTGGCGCGAGTATTCTTTGGCAGTCGCTGTCCGGTTTAATCGCTTAAATTCGAATCAAGATTACAATTCGTTAACAACGCACTGGCTATCTAATCTTTCCGCTGCCAATCTAGCTCTGCATATTAAAAGGAGAAGATCATGCAGTGGAAAACAAAACTAACAACCCTCGCCACTTCTACCCTACTTTTTGCCTCTCACGTCAGTTGGGCAAATCAAGCTGCCGATTCCGTCGCACCCGAACAAAGTAGTGGTTTAGAAACCAAACAACTCGTTAAAGCCAACGATTGGATGGTCACCGCAGCCAACCCTCTTGCAACACAAGCCGGTGCTGATGTACTTGCCCGTGGTGGTAACGCAATTGACGCCATGGTTGCCGTGCAGCTTATGCTTGGCTTAGTGGAACCTCAGTCATCAGGTATTGGTGGCGGCGCGTTCCTTGTCTATTTTGATGGCAAAGACAAACAGCTCAAGACCTACGATGGCCGTGAAGCTGCGCCACTTGATGCCACCCCACGTCTATTCCAAGACGAAAACGGACAACCGCTTAAATTCTATGATGCCGTGGTTGGCGGTCGTTCTGTTGCCACGCCGGGCACGGTGCAATTGCTGTGGGACACTCACCAGAAATACGGCAAGCTCGAATGGGCATCACTGATTAAACCTATCGCTCAGTTAGCTGAAGAAGGTTTTACTATCAGCCCACGTTTAGCCACCTTGATCGAAAACGACCAAGAACGTCTGAGCCGCTTTGCGACAACTAAAGCCTACTTCTTCAATGCCGATGGCAGCCCGAAAGCCGCCGGCACGCAACTTAAGAACCCTGAATACGCGGCAACGTTACACGCTATCTCCAAGGATGGTGCTAAAGCTTTCTACCAAGGTGAGATTTCTGCCGACATCATTAACACAGTACAAACAGCGAAAGGTAACCCGGGCGTATTGGCACAGAAAGATTTCGACGCCTATTCGATCAAGCAGCGCGAACCGGTTTGCTCTGCTTATGAAAGCTACGATATTTGCGGAATGGGGCCACCAAGCTCTGGTGCGTTAACGGTTGGACAAATCCTTGCAATGACTGAGCAGTTTGACCTCAAATCATGGGGGCCAAACGACGCACAATCTTGGCAAGTGTTAGCAGACGCTTCTCGCTTAGCCTTTGCAGACCGTGGTATGTACATGGCAGACCAAGATTATGTGCCTATGCCAACCCAAGGGTTAGTGAATACTGACTATTTGCAAGAGCGTGCTCAGTTAATTACCGCAGGTAAGGCATTAGACAGCGCACCTTCAGGCACCCCACCGTGGGATCATGCGATGCAGAGAAGCCAAGATGTTTCTATTGAGTTGCCGTCCACCAGCCACTTCAACATTGTCGATAGTGATGGCAATGTCGTATCGATGACTACCACTATTGAGAATGCCTTTGGCTCACGTTTGATGGTTAGAGGTTTCCTACTCAATAACGAACTAACCGACTTCTCATTCAAGACTCATAACGATGGCAAACCTATCGCGAACCGACTTGAACCGGGTAAGCGCCCACGTTCTTCAATGGCACCGACCATCATCATGCAAGACGATAAACCTTATATGGCGATCGGTTCTCCGGGTGGTAGCCGCATCATAGGTTATGTGGCACAAGCGATCATTGCTCACACCCAATGGGACATGGATATCCAACAAGCGATCAACCAACCACACTTCCTAAATCGCTTCGGTACCTTAGATTTGGAAAAAGGAACATCTGCGGAAAACTTCAAACCTGAGCTAGAAAAGATGGGATTTGAGGTCAACATTCGCGATCTTAACTCGGGTTTACACGCTATTCGCATCACAAAAGATGGTCTAGAAGGTGCTGCAGACCCTCGCCGTGAAGGTGCAGCTATTGGCCAATAGGGAATAATCCTCCCTTTTTACTCGCAGCCTTGTGCGAGATCTCTCACAAGGTAGTGAGTAAATATCGATATTTGATGACGAAATTAGTCACCCACAAACCATAACCGATTGAAATTAAACAATACGTACATTTATCATTCAAATAATTATATAGAAATTCGCTTATGCACCATTGCTGATAAATAAGGAATCGGTAATATGAATGGTGTCGGAAGGATGCTGACACGGAACAGGAAACGCCAAGGACTTGGTTATCTTCAGGATGAAGATTCGATTACTCAGGATGAATAATCGGCATGGATAGCGAAATGGACATTGAATGGACGCAATAGTAACTAGGATGGTTGCTACTAAGGAAAGACAATGGACACCTCTGGACGAGGAAAGGACTGAACATCAGGATGATGTCAAGGACACCGCTCAAGGAACAAGTGACGCGCGCTAACGAGGATTGTTGGCAGATCAGGATAAGATCAAGGACACCGCTAGGAAGGCGACGAAAGGAATACGCTGAAGGATAACAGCACACTATCATGGATTTGATGCATGGAGCACACTTAGTAGCCGGATTGCTGCGAGTAAGACTATAGACCCCGATGAGCGCAAGCTCTCGGGGTTTTTCTTTATCTGTCGTCCCGCTTTTTCTTCCCCTAAAGCAAATAAATCAAAGACCTTTGATTACAATTCTGACATTTAAATAATTCACTTCTTAACCACTTCCGAGTAATGTAAGTCTTACTAGGCTCAACTAGTTTCATAACCATAAGTAAACTAAGGACAAATTCATGTCACACGTTACCTTCAAAGGCGCTGCTGTACCGCTAACTGGCACATTCCCACAAACTGGCGAACAAGCACCAAGCTTTGCACTAACTGCAGGCGATCTTTCTGAACTGACTCTTGCTTCTCTTGCAGGCAAGAAAGTGGTTCTAAACATCTTCCCAAGCATCGACACAGCAACTTGTGCAACGAGCGTACGTACGTTCAACGCAAAAGCGGCAGAGCTTGAGAACACGGTGGTTGTTTGTATTTCTGCTGACCTACCATTTGCTGCAGGTCGCTTCTGCGAACTAGAAGGCATTGAAGGCGTTCAACACGCTTCAACTTTCCGTTCTCCTACATTCGCATCAGACTACGGCGTAGCGATTGCTGAAGGTCCACTAGCAAGCCTAACAACACGTGCAGTTGTCGTTGTTGATGAAAAGGGTGTGGTAACACACAGTGAGTTGGTTGCAGAGATCACTGAAGAACCAAACTACGAAGCGGCACTTGAAGCACTGTAAGATCCCTTCTAGTCAGTCATGTATTATGACCGCTTAAAGCGGTACGCAATAAAAAAGAGCAGCCATTGGCTGCTCTTTTTGTTTTCAATAATGAACGGTTATTAGATGCTGAAGTAATAGATTAAAGCTGCTCTAAACGCGCGTAAGCCGTTACTAACCACTTAATCCCTTCACCATTAAACGCCACTTGAACTCGGCTTTGTGGGCCACTTCCTTCGAAGTTGATGATGGTGCCTTCACCAAACTTAGGGTGCTTCACGCGAGAGCCCAAGCTAAAGCCTGTTTCATTGAAGTTCTCTTTCACAGCGGTTTGGCTAAAGCGACCACTGCTTGCAGGGCGGCTGACTTGCGCTTTCATACGCACTTCATCCAGACAGGTTTCTGGCAGCTCACGAATAAAACGTGATGGCTTATGATATTTGTCCTGACCGTACAGACGACGCATCTCAGCATAAGTGATGTAAAGCTTCTCCATCGCACGGGTCATGCCTACGTAACACAGGCGACGCTCTTCTTCTAAACGCCCCGCTTCTTCGGCCGACATCTGGCTTGGGAACATGCCTTCTTCGACACCCACCATGAACACCATTGGAAACTCTAGGCCTTTAGCACTGTGCAAAGTCATTAACTGAACCGCATCGTCAAACTCATCGGCCTGACCTTCACCCGCTTCCAAAGCTGCGTGAGTTAAGAACGCCGTCAGCATGCTCATCTCATCCGCTTCTTCCGGCTTTTCAAACTGGCGCGTTGCCGTTACCAATTCTTCCAAGTTCTCGATACGCGCCTTCGACTTCTCACCCTTCTCTTGCTCGTACATAGCAAACAGACCCGACGATTTAATCACGTGGTCGGTTTGTTCATGCAGGCTAAGTTCCAACGTGTCATCTTCAAGCGCATTAATCAGCTCGATAAAACGACTTAATGCGCCCGCAGCACGACCGGGTAGCACTTGCTCTTCTATCAAAGCAACACTGGCTTCCCACATGGTTGCACCACGATCACGAGCAGCAAGACGAATCGTTTCTAACGTTTTATCACCCAAGCCACGCGTTGGCGTATTAACCACACGTTCAAACGCGGCATCATTACTGCGGTTGCTCATGAGGCGCATGTAGCTCAAGGCGTCTCTGATTTCTTGACGCTCGAAGAATCGCATGCCGCCGTAGATTCGGTAAGGTAGACCACCTTGGATCAAAGCTTCTTCAAGAACACGAGATTGGGCGTTATTACGATAAAGCATCGCGGTATCTTCTAACGCACCGCCTTTCTCTTGCCACTCTTTGATTTTGCTGACCGTGAAACGTGCTTCATCTAGCTCGTTATAAGCTGAGTACACAGAGATTGGCTCGCCATCGTTACCATCGGTCCACAGCTCTTTACCCATACGTTCGGTGTTGTTCGAGATAAGCTCGTTCGACGCCTGCAGAATGGTTTTAGTTGAACGGTAGTTTTGTTCAAGTCGAACCGTCGAAGCTCCTGGGAATTCATCCAAGAACTTCTGAATATTTTCGATCTTCGCACCACGCCAACCATAGATAGATTGGTCATCATCACCTACGATCATCACGCGACAATCTGGGCCAGCCATCATCCGAAGCCAAGCGTATTGGATGTTGTTGGTATCTTGGAATTCATCGACAAGGATATGCTTAAAGCGTGCTTGGTAATGCTCTCGAATGTGTTTCTTATCGCGTAATAGTTCATGCGATCTCAGCAAGATTTCCGCAAAGTCGACCAAACCAGCACGGTCACATGCTTCTTGGTAAGCAGAATAGATCTTTAACCACGTTTGAGTTATTGGATCATGGTAGGCGTCAATGTGACTTGGGCGTAACCCCTCGTCTTTCTTGCCATTGATCCACCAAGAAGCTTGCTTAGCAGGCCACTGCTTTTCATCGAGGTTTTGCGCCTTGATTAAGCGGCGTAGCAAACGAATCTGATCATCAGAATCAATGATCTGGAAATCTTCTGGCAGTTTTGCATCTAGGTAGTGAGCACGAAGGATGCGGTGACAGATACCATGGAAGGTGCCGTTCCACATGCCTGACGAACTACCCATCATCAACTCTTCAATACGACCACGCATCTCTGCTGCCGCTTTGTTGGTGAAGGTAACCGACATAATAGAGAACGGCGATGCTTGCTCTACGCTTTGCAGCCAAGCAATACGATGCACCAACACTCGCGTTTTACCACTGCCTGCACCTGCCAGAATAAGTAGGTTTTCTAAAGGTGCCGCGACCGCCTCACGTTGTTTATCGTTTAGGCCATCGAGTAAAAGCGAAGGATCTATCATTGGATATGCTCACTACTGGGTATTTATACATAAAAGTTGATTATAACCTAAACACTAGGCTGCGTTTAGGATAATAAGAAGAAAAAACAATCAAAAATTAACATCATTAATTCAATAACTTAAGAGATGAAACATCATTAATATTGATAATTTTTATAATACCGTGAAATTATTTCCCGGTTGTTCCAATCCTTTTTAGTAAGCAAGTTAACAATCCATTAACCTGCGATATGAAAATACTATTAAGTCCTAGAGGGAATGACTATGAAAAATTCTAATCTTGCTGTTACAGCTGCAATCACAAGTGTACTAGCGTTCGGCGGTGCAGTTCTTACATCAGCACCTGCGGAAGCAGCAGCAAAAGAAAAATGCTACGGCGTGGCAAAAGCTGGCCAAAATGATTGTGCAACCAAAACAAGCTCATGTGCGGGTACAGCAAAAGAAGACAACCAATCCGATGCGTTCGTAGTCGTACCTAAAGGGCTATGTGGCAAATTATCAGGTGGTAACACTCAATCATCATAATTGAGCTGCTTAGTATGGTGAGCTGACATTCAGCTCACCTCCACTTCTTGTTAGGAGAATCGTTGTGACTCAAACTCTTCACCCCTACGCAGGGGTTGGCCTTAGAACACCGCACTTGGACTTCTTTAGCCAAAATCCAGCCTTAGTAAGTTGGTTAGAAGTTCACAGCGAGAACTACTTCTTAGCTCAATCACCGCAACGACAACAACTCAGAGAAATTCGTCACGCACACAACATCAGTTGTCACGGTGTTGGGTTGTCGCTAGGTTCTGTTGAGCGCATCAATCAACATCATCTTGTGCAATTAAAAGAGCTCATTGATGATATCGAACCCTTCTTGGTTTCTGATCATCTCAGTTGGAGTCAGACAGGTGGTCATTACTTCAATGACTTGCTACCGCTGCCTTACACAGAAGAAGCATTGGAAGTCTTCTGTCGTAATGTCATCGAGGTTCAAGACAGCTTGCAACGCCCGATGTTGATTGAGAACCCATCGAGCTACCTATCCTTCAAGCATTCTACTATTCCTGAGTGGGAGTTTTTGGCTGAGGTACAAAAGCGTACTGAGTGTCGCCTACTGCTCGATTTCAATAATATTTTCGTCTCATCTTTTAATCATGGCTTTAGTTGTGAAGAGTACTTAAACGGAATACCAGCAGACAAAGTTGAAGAGATTCACTTGGCAGGTTTTACCAAAAAGAAGCTTGAACAAGGTGAGATCTGGATAGACACACACAGTAAACCTGTCTGTGACGAAGTGTGGAAACTCTACACTGACTGGGTTGCACAACATGGTTTGCGCCATACCTTGATTGAGTGGGATCTCGATATCCCAGAGCCACAAGTTTTATTGGCTGAAGCAACCAAAGCCAGTGATATCTTGTATCAACACGACAAGTTCAACCAAAGGAGTCGCGCCTCATGAGCCACTCCCTAGCAGAGGTTCAATTGGAGTTTGCTAACGCCCTACGCTATCAAAACAATGGTGAGTACTGCGACATAGTGAGCGACCATTTTACCGATGAACAACGCATCCAGATTTACCGTAATAACTTTGTGATCAGCTTGAGCGAAGTTCTGGCAGCAACCTACCCACTCACTGAAATGTTGGTTGGTGAAGAGTGCTTCCAACAGATGGCTCGTCAACATGTCTTACATTATCCATCGACCTCTGGTGATGTCAGTGGTTACGGTGAACACTTTGAACAGACTATCCAAGCCTTTCCTGCCGTTATTGAGGCTGCACCTTATCTCGGTGAAGTGGCTTTGTATGAATGGCAGAAAGATAGCTTGGTAAGGTTTTCGTCACAAGCACATGTCGACCAGAGACCTCTTTCTTGCCTTGCAGATGTACCACAAGAGCAACAAGGCGCTTTAGTCTTTCATCTCAAAGATTCAATAACACTGATTCATTCTAGTTACACGATTATCGCGCTTGAACACGCCATCTATCAGCAGCAACTTGATGGGCTAGACATCAACCAAGCTGAATCTGGGGTGTTAATCCGAGCTGAGAATTCACAGGTTGAGAGCCATAGTTTGAGTGAAGAGAGCCACCAACTCCTCACTGAATTGCAATCAGGTCGAACACTCTCAGCAATCGATCCTTTATTACTACAACATCTGAATACTGTTATGGCGCTAAACGTCATCTCAGGTTTTTCAATCAATGCCGAATTGGAGGCATAACATGGATAACAACACAGTCACGAACATGATGGCTCAATACGACAGTTTGATTGAGAAATCACAGGCACTTTTTGTTCCAGTGCTTCTACTATTTTGTCGCCTTTGGGTGGCGTGGGTATTCTTTAATTCTGGACTCACCAAGATAGCTACTTGGGATAGCACGCTTTACTTGTTTGAATTGGAATACCAAGTGCCACTGCTACCTTGGGAATTGGCTGCTTACATGGGCACTGCCGCTGAGTTAATTCTACCGATGTTTTTAGCGCTCGGTTTATTAACACGACCTATGGCTGCGGTGTTGTTCGTTTTCAATATCATTGCTGTCGTGTCTTACCCTGTATTGTGGGATCAAGGCTTCTACGATCATCAGCTTTGGGGGTTAATGATTCTTATCATTGTCGTGTGGGGCGCCGGGCCATTCTCACTTGATCGAATTTTGAAAGCGCAGTTCAGGAATTAAAATAAGTTTTCACCTCTTTTGAACTGCTAAAGCTAAATGCTACAGCCCAAACGCAAGAAACCACTCAATTGAGTGGTTTCTTTTTTAACTGGGATAAGCTTACTTATTTAGAAAAGCTTGTAGCTCTTCAGCAGAGATGCCTTGCTCTGCAAGTTCTTTTGCCAATAGCTGAACCTGCTCACCCTTACGAGACTCTACCACACGCTGAAATTGGTAAATGATATCTCGCAAAGTATCGATTGGAACTTGTTTTGCCGCACTGCGAATACGCTCTTCACTTTGGTTGCCTAGCTCTTTAAGCAGTTTACCAAACATGACCTTTTCAGGTGCATCTTCCATTTGTTCTAAGACGCGCGCCATTTCGTAGGTTGTTAATGACATTACAGTATTTTCCGTTGGGGACTAACGTTTCAATGAGTGACAAATATACCATGTTTTAACGTTTCGAAAACCGCCATTTGTATATTTTGTCACCCTTGTAACTTATGCCTTAGCAAACGTCGTGTGCCAAGACTTACCCGCTTTGCTCGCAAGCACTAATAACGCAGGAACAATCAGGAACATTTGCAGAGCAATCATCACTTGCGACGTTAAATCAAGACGTTGCATGGTACCCACAAGAAGCCCTGAACCGCTCATTTGGAACAAGCCAAGCAGCGCAGCAGCTGTACCCGCACGGTCACCGAAAGGTTCTAGAGCTTTACCTGCCGCAGCACCAAGAATCCAAGCAAAGCCAACTGACGATAAGAAGATCGGTAGCATGAACGCGATTGGAGTAGCGTGCTCAGCAAGCACCAACATAATCACACCCGCTAAGCACAGCGTCGAGATACCAACCACCAGTGCTTTATAGGTACCAAAACGGTCCATAAATTTAGGTGCAGTAAACGCAGCTGCAATGTTGATGGCCGCATTAACACCAAACCAGAAAGTAAACTCTTTCATGGTCAGGCCTAGGTTTTCCATCAACACAACTGGTGCAGAGGTTACATAAGCGAGGATAACCGCCATCGCCATCAGACACAAGGTTGCGTGGAAAAGGAATGATGGTGTTTTCAATACTGACCAGTATCGCTCAAGCTTGAATACCGCAACCTTTTCTGTCGCAGGGTTAGACTCTTTCATTTGGAAGAATAAGATAGTGCCAACAACGACAGCAAAGCCTGCCATAAAGCTAAAGTTCGAGCGCCAACCAAATTGATGTGTTAACCAAGCGCCAAGAATGGGTGCCAAAGCAGGAATAAAACAGATTGCACCATTAAGGTAGCTGATCATACGGCCACTCTTCTCTGGGCCAAATAGATCGCGAACCGTTGCAAAGGCTGCTACAGAAGTCGCACAAGCTCCTAAGCCTTGTAGCAGCCGAGCCATTAGCATCATATCAATCGATTGAGCTGCCCACGCCAAGCAAGCACTCAATGCATAGATACTAACACCTCCCAATGCAACGGTTCGACGTCCTAGCTTATCAGCCAAAGGGCCAGCAAATAATTGCCCGACACCCATGGCGAATAAAAACCAGGTAATCGTATCTTGTGCTAGTGCATGTTCCACGTGAAACGCTGTCGAAATTTGTGGCAGAGCTGGTAGGTAGATATCAATAGCCAGAGGGCTAAATAAAACCAACATTGCCAATAAAGCAACCTGCAGTTTACTAGGGGTTGGAAGCGCGTTAGAAGGCACAAGATTCTCCGAATGAGTTAATTTAGGTGCATAATAACCAACTAAAGATATGAACAAAAATGGCATATACTCATTAGCATTATTCCAAATGGGAAACTCATATGAATATTGAGAAACTATCGCGCCTCGACCTCAATCTATTAGTTTGCTTGCAGGTGCTGATGGAAGAGCTAAGTGTGACTCGCACCGCCCACCGATTGTGCCTAAGCCAGTCAGCGGTTAGTAAGTCATTGGCCAAACTTCGTGAGCAATTTAATGATCCCCTTTTCACGCGAAGTGCTCATGGTCTGCGACCAACACCAAAGGCGGTCTTTCTCAAACCTCGATTAGAAACGCTGATCAACCAACTTGATGTGCTCACCCAACCAGAGACCTTCATTCCCAACAACAGTGACCACAGTTTTCACATTGCGGCTGTTGAGAGCGTTTACCCACTTATTCTTCCCCACTTTTTACCAGCGATATTTCGACAAGCCCCTAAGGTGAATATCAACACCCACGCTTGGACGGAGCAAACCTTTAAGAAGCTGCAGCTCGGTGAGCTCGATATCGGACTCACAGGTAAAGACATCGACATCAACGACGCACGTTTAACTATGCTGCCGCCAGATGATATTTGCGAGCAAGAGATCTACCGTGACGCGCAGATGTGTGTGCTAAGACGCAACCACCCCGCTCTGAATGGCAAATGGGATCTGGAAACCTACCTTGCACAGCGTCATGTACAAGTAAGATGTGATGGTAACGATCGTTGGTTACTCGACTATAAGCTTGCCGACCTTGGTCACCAACGTGATATCGCTATTTCTGTTCCAGACTTCAATAGCGCCGCAAGCCTATGTACCTACACCGACTTTGTGTTTACTGCACCAAGCCACTTTACTTACCTCGTCGCCAAGCAACTCGACTTAGTGGTTGTCCCTTTACCGATGGAATTCCCACCGATGGCATACACTCTGTTTTGGCACCGTGACAGAGAAAATGACCCAGCGTTAACTTGGCTACGAGATATCATCAAAGAAAAAACTCTGCACCTTAGATAAAAATGGCGTACAGCGTTTGCAGCAAACGAACAAAAGCGCTAGCTTATTGACCTAATAAGTCCCCTCGCATGTATATCGACTGTGAGTGTTAACAAGGACCCTAACAATAAGGATAAACACAGATGCACAATATCACTGCTGAACGCGTTGCTGCGGTTCGAGCTTGGCTTGAAACAAACAACCTAGATGCCGTTATCATTCCACATGAAGACGAATATCTAGGTGAATACGTTCCTGCTCATAACGAGCGACTTCACTGGTTAACAGGTTTCACTGGCTCTGCTGGTGCGGCAGTTATCACTCGTGAGAACGCTGCTATTTTTGTTGATGGTCGCTACACGGTTCAGGTTCGTAAGCAGGTACCAGCAGAGTTATTTGAGTATCGCCACCTTATTGAAGAGCCGGCTTTAGATTGGATCACCAGTTCTCTAGCACAAGGCAGCAAGGTTGCATTCGACCCACGCATGCACACTGCTGCTTGGTTGAAAGGCGCTCAAGCTAAACTGGCAGAGAAAGTTGAACTAACAACACTATCTTCGAATCCAATTGATGAGCTTTGGTCTGATCGTCCTGAGCCGGTGGTATCTGATGTTCGCTTAATGGCAACAGACGCAGTAGGCCAATCAAGTGAAAGCAAACGTGCGGAGATTGCTGGCTTACTAAAAGCCAAAGGTGCTGATGCCGCTATCCTTACGGAACTCGATTCGATCTGTTGGTTGCTTAACATTCGCGGCTTGGACGTATCTCGCCTACCTGTTGTGTTATCCAATGCGATCATCCACGCCGATGAAAGCGTCGACTTCTTCCTAGACCCAGCTCGTATTCCTACGGGCTTTGAAGCACACGTTGGCAATGGTATTCGCGTATCTCACCCATCAGAGCTTGAAGCACGCCTTCAATCTTTGGAAGGCAAAAATGTATCTGTCGATTCAGGTACCAGTAACGCTTGGTACACGCTGGTTCTACAAAACTCTGGTGCTCATATCATTGAAGCAGCAGACCCATGCCTAATGCCAAAAGCAGCAAAGAATGAAACTGAAATTGCCGGCATGAAAGCGTGTCACATTCGTGATGGTGTTGCGATGGCGAAGTTCCTATCTTGGATTGATGCAGAAGTCACGCAAGGTAATCTGCACAATGAAGCTGTGCTAGCAGACAAAGTTCAATCATTCCGCGAACAAGACCCAACGCTGATGGACCTAAGTTTTGACACGATTTCAGCAGCAGGCGGCAACGCAGCAATGTGTCACTACAACCACGAGAACCAACCTGAACCAGGTCAGTTAGAGATGAATACTCTTTACCTAGTCGATTCAGGCGGTCAGTACCTAGATGGTACAACCGACATCACTCGAACTATCGCGATTGGCCAGCCAAGCGACGAAATGATCCAGCAGTTCACGTTAGCGCTTAAAGGTCACATCGGTATCGCGCGTGCACGTTTCCCACAGGGTACTCGTGGTTTCCAACTTGATATTCTAGCTCGCCAACACTTATGGGCAGAAGGCTTCGACTACGACCACGGTACTGGTCACGGTGTTGGTCATTTCCTAAGTGTTCATGAAGGTCCGCAAAGCATCTCTAAGAAGCTAATCGATGTACCTCTTGTTGAAGGCATGGTGTTATCAAACGAGCCGGGTTACTACCGTGCAGATGAATTTGGTATCCGTATCGAAAACCTAGAACTGGTGGTTGAGCTGCCAACTCAAGGTGACTTCTCAGTACTAACGTTTGAGTCGCTAACACGTTGCCCTATCGATAAGCGCAACATCAACGTCGATTTACTGACACGACCTGAACTTGCATGGCTTAATGATTACCACCAGAAAGTATGGAACGATGTTAGCCCATTAGTTGAAGGTGATACATTGGAATGGTTACGCCAATCAACCACTCCACTTGCTCATGCTTAATGCTTAGCTAATTCAAACTTAATGAAATGAAAAACGGCCACCTTAGGGTAGCCGTTTTTATTTGTCGATTTAACTTCGTCGATGTTTCACGTGGAACATAAATCTGCGTGTTCGCTAACCAGAGTAAGCACTGTGCCAGTCTCTCCACACAGGATCAAAACCACGTTGACGAATCATTGACTCAACATCGGCAGCACTTCGCTCATCACTTATTTCAAATTGCTCGAGTTCTTCTTCATCAGAAGCATAACCACCAGGCTGGGTTTTAGACGCAGCCGACATACTGGTGATTCCCAATGGCAACACATTGTCACGGAAAGCTGCAGACTCACGAGTCGAGAGAGACAATTCAACCTCAGGGTTTAATAAACGATACGCACAGATAAGTTGAACCAACTGTTTATCACTCATAATCGATTTAGGCTGCAAACCACCCTCACACGGACGAAGACGTGGGAATGAAATCGAGTAACGTGTTTGCCAATAAGTACGCTCAAGATAGTCTAAGTGAGCGGCCACGAAGAAACAGTCGGTACGCCAATCTTCCAAGCCAATCAAAGCGCCAATACCTATCTTATCAATACCCGCTTTTGCCAAACGATCGGGCGTTTCGAGCCGGTATTCAAAATCCATTTTATTGCCACGCAAGTGGTGTTCCGCGTAGGTACTTGGGCTATACGTTTCTTGGTAAACCATCACCGCATCTAAGCCGAGAGTTTTAAGCTCTGCGTAGTCATCTTGATCAAGCGGCTGCACTTCCATCGCAAGATAGTTAAATTGTGCCTTAATATTCGGTAGCACTTCACGGAAGTACTTCATCCCGACCTTGGTTTCATGTTCACCAGTCACCAACAATACACTATCAAACTTCATCTTTTTGATAGCGGCACTTTCAGCATCGATTTCATCTAAAGTAAGTGTGCGACGCTTAATGCGGTTCTCCATTGAGAAACCACAATACGTGCACGCATTCGCACATAAGTTTGAGAGGTACAATGGAATATACAACGACATTGTATTGCCGAATCGCTTGCGTGTGAGTGCCAACGATTGTTGCGCCATCTGCTCTAAGTAAGGTTCTGCTGCCGGAGAGATAAGAGCCTTAAAGTCTTCCAAGTCGCGTTTAGGTTTACTCAGAGCGCGCTCAACATCCGCTGCCGTTTTACTGAAGATGGACATACCAATGTCATCCCAGTTGAGCTGTTTAAATCGATCAACAAACGTCATAAGGACACTACTCGTCTAGGAATGAAGTTAGCGGACTAGAAGCAACCGCATGAGACACCTGTCCAGCAAGACCAGAAAGGTAAGCCATACGGCCAGCTTCAACTGCCAGTTTAAAAGCAATCGCCATATCAACGGGTTGTTGAGAAGCCGCAATTGCAGTATTAACTAACACGGCATCCGCGCCCATTTCCATTGCACGAGTAGCATGAGATGGCGCACCAATACCAGCGTCAACAATCACAGGGACGTTCGCTTGGTCGATAATGATCTCTAAGAAGTCTGCCGAAGCGATACCTTTGTTCGACCCAATCGGCGCACCTAGCGGCATAACCGCAGCACAACCCACCTCTTCCAATCGTTTACACAACACTGGGTCAGCATGACAGTAAGGCAACACAACAAAGCCATCTTTAACCATTTGCTCAGCCGCTTTTAATGTCTCAATTGGGTCTGGCATCAAGTACTTTGGATCAGGGTGAATTTCCAGTTTGAGCCAGTTTGTGCCTAGCGCTTCGCGAGCCAAATGCGCAGCAAAGATGGCATCCTTCGCGTTCTTCGCCCCGGAGGTATTTGGTAACAAGTTCACGCCAGCATCAATGATGGGCTGTAAAATATCATCTTGCTCAGAGCGAATATCAACTCTCTTCAACGCCATGGTTGCCAGTTGAGAACCGGAAGCTTCGATAGCACTCGCCATTAAATGTTTATTCGCGAACTTGCCCGTTCCAGTAAAGAGTCGTGATTGAAATGTTTTATCTGCGATAGTTAACATAGTTAGCCTCCTGCAATAGCTTGGAAAAGAGAAATAGCATCGCCTTCATTGACGACCCTTTGTTGCCACTGACTACGCGGGACAACCGCATTATTGATAGCAAAGACACAACCCAGATCGGGTAGTGAAAGCGCTTGGATGATATCCGCTAGAGACGACGATTGTGCAACCTGTTCTGGTTGCTCATTGATAGAGATCGTTATGTTGCTCATTGGGTTTCTTCTTCTAAATAGTTAACTGTAGATGTGCAGCAAACGGGGCATTCACTATCTTGAGTGACACTTAAGTTTTGCCAGTTCATCGTCTGACCATCAAACAGTTTGAGCTGATGTGTTGCAACCTGGAACTCGCCAGTGCTAATACGTTGAATCGCTGCCAGTGCTTGGAGGTTGCCTATGGTGCCAACAACTGGGCCGATGATGCCGCTATCGCTACAACGTGTCGTTTGTGGATGATGACTGAACGGGAACAAACAGTGATAGCACCCTTTCTGCATCTGATAATCAAAGACAATAAACTGACCTTTCCATCCGATCGCAGAACCAGAAACCAAAGGTGTCTTGCTACCAAAACATGCTTGGTTAACCTGCTGACGTGACTCAAAGTTGTCAGTACAATCCAACACCAAATCAGCGAGCATCACCTCAAGCTCAAGCTGGCTCTGAGTCATTCGCCTATTGATGGTTCTCACTTGGTTTCGACCATTAAGCTCAGTCAGTTTTTGCTTCAGAGCTTCGACCTTAGGCGAACCTAACTGGCTTTCCTTGAACGCAACTTGTCGTTGAAGGTTAGACGAATCCACACAATCATCATCAACTAATACGATTTTCCCGATACCGGAAGCCGCAAGATAGAGAGCCGCAGCATTGCCTAAGCCACCACAACCGATGACCAATACATGGCTATCTAATAGATTGCGTTGCCCTTGCTCACCCACTTCAGGAAGTGCGAGTTGTCGTTGATAACGAATGAATTCGAAATCATTCAGCATGACTTAGCTCCTGAGTTACCTCTTTAGCAGCACCTGAAGAACGGTCAGCCATTAATGCTTCGAAGAACTCAATCACTTGTTTTGGGTCTTCGGCTAACGTAATCGCACGTACAACAGCAAGGCTCGATACCCCACAACTCCACACCTGTGCGGCCGTCGACTGGTCAATTCCACCAATCGCAACTGTCGGATAACCGGTGAGTTCTTCTGTGTATGGGATAGTATCAATCAGCTGCTGATAGAGAGATAAACGCACAAGTCCTTGAGGCTTCGATGGCATCTGCTTAGTGGTGGTTGGGAATATATGCCCCAGCGCAATATAGCTTGGGTTGATTTGCACAATGCGTAGCAACTCGTAATAACCATGAGTCGATAGACCGATCTTAATACCAGCTTGGCTCAGTTGAGATAGGTTGGATTCTTCGATGTCCTCTTGCCCCAAATGAACACCAAAAGCATCATGCTTAAGTGCCAATTGCCAATAGTCATTGATAAAAACCTGAGCGTTGTGCTCTCTACCGAGTTCGATAGATCGCGCGATTTGTTGTTCTAAATCTGCTTGCTGTGGGTTCTTAATACGCAGTTGAACTGTGTTAATTCCAAGCTTGAGCAGCCTTTCGATCCACTCAACATCATCAACCACTGGGTATAGTCCTAGGCTACTCTTACTCAATTCCGGGAACGACAGTGATGTTCCTTGGTGCGCCCAACCAACACTAATATCCAGTCGCTCATCTTCGAGAACGGGAATAGGAAAGTTTTGATAGTTTGCTGGCCATGTTCCACGTGAAACACTAGATGCTGCGCGAGCTAAAACCAGTGCATCTTCTAATGGGAATTCCAACGCCAACAAAGTAAGTAACCAAGCAAAGTGGCCACGACTATCTAACTCCTGATGAGCTGGAGTTTCACTCTTGATAGCACGATTAGAATCTAGCTGTGACCAGATATCCAATGCAGCTGAGTCATCTAAGACACCGATATAGATGGTATTCGGAGTTTGTGCCAAGGCATCGCGGACACCAGCTAGCGCCACTGAATGACTGTAATAAACGATATGATCAAGCTCACTTGAGCGACACTCCGCCAATGAATCAACATCATGAGCAAAACCAATAGATAACGCTTGCTGAGCATCAACGATAGAGAAGCATTGAGTTGGGCTTACACCCAACTCAACTGCATCGGTTGCCAAGCCTTGTCGCTTAGCAACCAATAGACAGCTTTGCACCTCTCCCGTTAGCTCAATATTTTGAGATGGGATAAGAATCTTCACTGTCATTATTCCTCTAATTGAGCTTCTTTTGCGCCTACTGCTGGGTGATAAAGTTCAGAGCCAGTATCACGGAACTCTTGTGATTTCTGACGCATCCCTTCCAACGGATTATCAAGCATCTTAATCTCGATAGCCTGATCAGCAGCCACTTGTTCAGTGTCTTTCGCGTACTCTCGAACTTCTTGAGAGATCTTCATTGAACAGAATTTAGGTCCACACATAGAGCAGAAGTGAGCAACCTTGCCCGATTCTTGTGGCAGGGTTTCATCGTGGAAAGAACGGGCTGTTTCTGGATCTAAAGCTAGATTAAATTGGTCTTCCCAACGGAATTCAAAACGAGCTTTAGATAATGCATTATCTCGGATTTGTGCGCCCGGATGCCCTTTTGCCAAGTCTGCTGCATGTGCTGCCAGCTTGTAAGTAATCAAGCCAGTCTTCACATCTTCTTTATTTGGTAAGCCCAAATGCTCTTTAGGTGTTACATAACAAAGCATCGCACAGCCGTACCAACCAATCATCGCCGCGCCAATACCAGAGGTAATGTGGTCATAACCCGGTGCAATATCAGTGGTCAGCGGGCCTAACGTATAGAAAGGCGCTTCATGGCAGTGCTCTAACTGCTCATCCATGTTCTCTTTAATAAGATGCATAGGTACATGTCCAGGACCTTCAATGATCACCTGAACATCGTATTCCCAAGCCACTTTAGTTAACTCACCTAGAGTACGTAACTCCGAGAACTGAGCCTCATCATTGGCATCTGCAATAGAGCCAGGACGTAGGCCGTCACCTAGTGACAAAGCCACATCGTACTTCGCACAGATCTCACAGATCTCGCGGAAGTGTGTGTATAGGAAGCTTTCTTGGTGATGTGCAAGACACCATTTCGCGATAATAGAGCCACCACGAGAAACAATACCTGTCACACGCTTAGCCGTCATAGGAACATAACGAAGAAGCAAACCAGCATGGATAGTGAAGTAATCAACGCCCTGCTCCGCTTGTTCAATCAAAGTATCGCGCATCACTTCCCAGTTAAGGTCTTCGGCTACGCCATTCACTTTCTCAAGCGCCTGATACATAGGAACCGTACCAATCGGCACTGGGCTATTACGTAGGATCCATTCACGAGTCTCGTGGATATTACGGCCAGTAGAAAGATCCATTACGGTATCGCCGCCCCAGCGAGTCGACCATACTAGCTTCTCAACTTCTTCTTCAATCGAAGAGCTTACAGAAGAGTTACCGATATTGGCGTTCACTTTCACTAAGAAGTTTCGGCCAATAATCATAGGCTCGGATTCAGGATGGTTAATGTTCGACGGAATGATAGCTCGGCCTTCAGCGACTTCTTTACGCACGAACTCAGGGGTGATTTCTTTCGGCAGGTTTGCGCCAAAATTATGGCCAGGGTGTTGGTGGTTTAGCTGCTCATCAGCAAATTTCTGACGTCCCATGTTCTCACGTATCGCAATGTACTCCATCTCAGGAGTGATAATTCCCTGACGAGCATAGTGCAACTGAGTAACACATTGATCGCCAGTCGCGCGACGAATTCTAGGCAGATTACCGTAACGAAGGTCGTCTAGAGTTTCATCTTCTAAACGCTCTTTGGTATAAACAGAACTTACATCGTCTAATAGTTCTGTATCACCACGCTCTTCAATCCATTGCTCTCGTAACTTAGGAAGGCCACTGTAAAGGTCAATTTCGTGCGTAGGGTCAGTATAAACACCAGAAGTGTCGTATACATGAATTGGTGCATTAGGTTCGAATACAGGCTCTTTTTTGGTACCACCAACAAGGCTATCTGCTAGTGATATTTCTCGTACAGGGACTTGAATGTCCTCGCGAGATCCTTGGATATAAGCTTTTTTTGAATTTGGATAAGGTTGTACGGATAAAGAATCAATGAAATTCTTCGCTTCCAGTCTTGCTTGTTTACGACTCGACATAGCATTTTTCCTTGGCTTTTAGCCATTATTTATAGGGATAAAAATGCTTGACGGATAAGATGCTACAAGAGGGATCACAGCAAGAAAATGCAGTTGTGATCTGGAGATAGATCTCTAGAAGGATTCTAGTTAGACATCTACTCTTGTTCCCTTCGCAGGTATTAGCCTGATCAGGTTCAACGGATCCCGAGTTAACGGTCTCAGCCATATGGCACTCCGACAAGTACGATCGAGTATATAAAAACGGCTTGGATAAACCAAGCCGAGTTGTTAACAAATCGTAAGAAAGTTTTATGACTTTATCAAAAGTTGGAAGCCGATCCATGCGGCTGAAATACTAAGAACCACATTGAGCAGTACATTGAGTCCCATCTTGAAGAACGCGCCCTGCTGCATAAGAAGCACGTTATCCATCGAAAACGTAGAAAATGTCGTCAGGGCTCCAAGGAAACCAAGACCGATAATTTGTCTCCACGGCTCCGTCGCAACCATCTCATTTTCAAACGCGGCGATGAGCAACCCCATAATCAAAGAGCCAATCACGTTAACAGTCAGCGTACCGTAAGGAAAACCACGCCCTAACATCACGACGCATAACTCTGAAATCAAGTAACGTGAACAAGCACCAAACGCGCCACCGATGGCGATAAAACCTAAAATAGATAACTGACCCATGAATCCTCCCAAACAATAATCCCTATATTCTAGCTTTAACGCCGATAAAAGCGAGGGTAGAAACTAAGAATGCACGCTCAAATATTAAACGTTACAGGTGTCACTTAACTTCAATATATCCCATCAAACCCGTTTTCATGTGTTCGATAACATGACAGTGGTACATCCAGCGCCCAGGGTTGTCGGCAACAAATGCGGCTTTCGCTCGACCATTCTTTCCAAGTAACACAGTATCGGTATGGAAAGGTTCTGCAACTTTCTTCCCATCAAGTTCGAGTACTGTAAAGGTATGTCCGTGAATATGGATCGGATGATGATATTGAGTGACGTTCTTAAGATCGAATATATAGGTTTTACCCAATTCTAAAGTCGCCAACGGTTCAGGGATATTATCTTTGCTCATCCCCTCCCATGCTCGTTTATTAGTTAGCCAAAACTTAGGTATAGATTTTCCATCTTTGGATACTGGAGAAACCGCCCCTTCCCATTCAAATAAAAAGTCGATTTCTTCTGCATTAGCCAAATCTAAGTTGGGCACAGGATTGAGAGGTAAAGAAGGTAGAGAGCGATTCTCAACAAGGATTGAATTTACAACCTCGAACTCACACAAAGAGAAAGGAAAGCGTCCTTTCATTTGAAGGACGCTCACTCGCCCACCTGCTTTGGGTGCTACCAATCCAATATCCACTCGCATCCCTGGGCCAATTTTATGTTGAGTCAGTTTATAAGGCGTTTTTACAGGGTTACCATCAATGGCAATCACCCATGCCTCAGCCCCTTCGACAGCAATAGGATAAGTGATCGTATTATCGACATTAGCGATACGTAGCCTAGTCGTTGCATGTTGTTTTAACTGATAGACAGGCTCATGTATTCCATTAACGCTACTCCACTCTCCTGGCGTACCCATACGAGCACTGAGTCGTGGGATCATTAGATCTTTCCATTGGCCTTTCTTATCTATATGCCAATGTTTAAGCATCAGTGCGTGCTCTTCATCAAACTGCACTGGAATGCTCTCGTCTACGATAATTAGACCAACCAAGCCCATACCAAGCTGCTTAACGCTGTTCATATGTGGGTGATACCAAAACGTGCCAGCATCTGGTGGCGTAAATTCATAAATGAATGTTTCACCTGGCATGATCAGTGGTTGGCTCAAGAAGGGAACCCCATCCATTTCGATAGGAATCCTTAAACCATGCCAATGAATAGTTGTCGGTTCTGATAGCTTGTTGGTAAAACGGATCGTTACCTTTTCACCTTGTCGACATCGAATCGTTGGTGCTGGAATCTGACCATTAAAGCCTAGAATATCAGTCTCAAACCCCGTCACGAGTTCAGCGGTTGAAGGCTCTGCCGTTAAGTCATAAACATACTTTCCTTGTTCATCAACCGACCGTTTCATTGAGCAAGCGGGCAGTACAGTGAGTGCAGATATAGCGAGAGATGATTGAATAAACTTACGACGGGAGATATCCATATTTGTTGCCTTTTAGTAATAACGACTAAAATTTAACAAAATATTGAGAACAGTTCTCATAAAGAAGCGTAGTTTGTGCTGTTGGTTGTTTATAAAAGAGACTGGGATAAGTAAGCACTTACACTTTTAAGGCCAGGTTTTATTAAAAGCAGGAATTACCGACTAATACCAATTAAAGTA
>NZ_JBFRTU010000080.1:0-2089 GCF_041474275.1 Vibrio sp. 10N.222.52.B7
ACAGTGATTGGAATCGCTATCATGCGTTCTGTACCAAACATCGTATTAACACACTTCCCGCATCTATAACCGCTGTTCGTCGTTTTCTTGAAACGGAGTCTAACGATAGAAAATACGCATCGCTAAAACGTTACACTGCAACGCTTAGCATGTTACATACTGTGTTGAGCTTTGCTAACCCGATCAAGCACAGGCAAGTTCGCTTTACCCTACTCCACTTACAATCTCAAATGGCCGGTGACGCTAAACAAACCAATGCTATGACATCTGTGCATCTCACTGATTTGAATACGTTACTCTCCCATGAGAAAGCAAACCTGAAAGAGATCAGAGACATTGCTATTTATAACGTGATGTTCGAGTGTGCTTTAAAGCGCTCAGAGCTTAAGTTGTTATCGATGAGTGATGTTGAGTACGTTGAAGATCATTACCAAGTAACAGTCAAAGATTCGGCTTATCAGTTGTCACAAATAGCCAGTGTTGCACTTCAACGTTGGCTTTCGTTTACTGGTATACAAGATGACTTGCCAGTATTTCGTGCGATAGACAAGCATGAGAATATTGGTTTGCAGCCTTTAGATGATTCGTCCATCTATAGGATATTGAGAAGAGCTAGCGACTTACTTCAACTGCCAGAAAATCACCATTTCTCTGGAAATTCGATTCGTGTTGGTGCTGCACAAGAGTTGTCGAAACAAGGTCTTAAGGTGAGAGAGATTCAGGACTTTGGTCGTTGGCTTAGCCCGGCAATGCCAGCTCAATATGTCGGTTTCACGGGAACGGCTGATAGTGAGAAGATGAAGTTTAAGGCGTTAATACCTTGGCAATGACGGGTCGCAGATTACTTGGATATTACTATTTTGATATAAGTTATGGTTAAAACGATATTTGTAAAAACGGCTAGCGTTAAAAACAAAAAGCGCCTTGGCGAAAGCTCAAGGCACTTGTTGGTTCAGCTCTAAGTGAACGAAAACGAGTTAGAAACCTAAGAAAGGCTTGTTCTCACGCAGTTTTCTAAGAACTGGCTGAATTTGTGGCCGTCATGCTCAACCATTTTAGGGAACATGGAGATTGGCGTCATACCTGGGAAGGTGTTGACTTCGTTCAGGTAGATCTCGTTGTCTTGCGTTAAAAAGAAGTCGATACGAGACAAGTGACGAAGCTTCATCTGGGTGAAGACTTTTCGTGCGCTGTCTGTAATCAATTCACGCTGTTCGTCAGTTAAATTACTTGCTTCAACTTCAGTGATCGAGTGGCTGTCTGCACTGTACTTCTCTTCGTAAGAGTAAAATGCGCCATTCGGTGCAATCACCTCACCCGGCTTGCTGATGTGTAGCTCGCCATCGATTTCATAAGCAGCAATTTCTAGCTCTCTAGGCACCACTGACTTCTCAACCAATACTTGGTCCGAGAAAGTGAACGCCTTGTTGATAGCCTCGCTTAAATCTTCTACTTGGTTAACTTGGTAACAACCTACAGAAGAACCTTGACGAGCCGCTTTCACAAACACTTTACCCCACTTTTCAAATGCTTGAGTTGCTTGTGAGTGAGCTTGATCATTGTTGTCTGATAAGAACAGGTACGGCGTGTTTGGAATACCAAGTGCGTCGTACCAAAGCTTTGACGTGATTTTGTTAAAGCTGTTGTTGCTTGCTTCTGGACCACAACCTAGGTATGGAATTTTAGCCATTTCAAACAGTGATTGAATGTCACCTGTTTCACCTGGGAAACCGTGTATGCAAGGCACAATGAAATCGACTTTAGATGCTAAATTGTCACCGCGTAAGGTTTGGTCGTTAATATCAAGATAAACCAATTCACCTGAATCAAGACACCAGCCTTCGTTCTTAATTTCAACTCTTACAACGTTAAAATCTGCAACGCTATTAAGTTGTTCAAAAAGGTAATTGGCTGAAACTAAAGATACTTCATGCTCTGAAGATCCACCGCCGCAAAGTAGAAGGATGTTTGTGGTGTTCATGGGTAAATTCGGTCCTTGAAACTAGGAGTACTGACTTCAATGATAAACAAAAGTCGAGATAGGTACAGTGTTTTGATTGTTAAAATTGCGTTCGAAAGATCGAGCGAT
>NZ_JBFRTU010000080.1:2656-3546 GCF_041474275.1 Vibrio sp. 10N.222.52.B7
GTTCGAAAGATCGAGCGATTAACTATTAAACAAAACAGCGAGTCTTAAAACAAAAGAAGGAGCATTTGCCCCTTCTTTATGAATCAAAACTTAGTTCAACTTGTTAAGCGTTGGGTATTCAGAGTTCTTGATGTCATCAATGCTCTTAACGAACGGCTTCAAGTTTTGGAAAGTGTTCGGCAGTGTTGAGATTGCCTTTTTAGCTTCTAAGCGTGTTGCGTAGTCACCATAAAGTACCGTGAACCACTTAGTGCCGTTAACCATTTTGTAGTTTTCCCAAACTGGTTGAGAAGTCGTAGGTAGCATTTTCACGAAAGAATCGACTTTACTTTGGCTGCCAACAGCAACAACTTGAACTGTGTAACCAAAACGTTGGTTCATGTCTTGTTGTTTCTTGGTTGGGCCTGTCACTACTGCAACTGGCTTAGCTTGAGTCGTTTGAGCGACTTTCTGTTCAACAGGTTCGGTTCTGATAACGTTGACAACATTTTCTTCAACAACGCTTGTTTGCTCAGATTGAGATACAACTGGAGCTTCAACTTTTGCCGTTTTGTACTCTTCTTGATAACTATCTGAAGTGACATTGGTAACGTAGTCGTCAGATACACACGCAGCCAAGAGCAGTGGCAAAGTCACAATTGCAAATTTTTTCATGGAAAGCTCTATATCCTTAATAATAATTACTATAAATCATGCCGATACGTCGGTTTATAATCAAGTTAACTTTGGGATTATACACCATTAGTGGGTGACCTATTTCACAAACTTTATGCAGTGTTTGCTTATTCATCTGAATTCGGTGAATTTGCCATCAACCTGTGAGTGCAAAGTAAGTTACGATGAACTTACGTGCATTGCTAGGATATGTCTATGAATCATCTTGATCCCCT
>NZ_JBFRTU010000080.1:4322-5574 GCF_041474275.1 Vibrio sp. 10N.222.52.B7
AATTTGTTGCATGGGGATTTTAAAGGTGCGGTGATGCCGGTTACGCCGAAATATGATTCAGTGGCCGGTGTGCTTTCTTACAAGAATATTTTGTCGTTACCGATTGTTCCTGACCTCGCAATCTTGTGTACCAATGCGACCCGTAATGTCGCTATTTTTGAAGAACTGGCTGAGAAAGGTATAGCCTCTGTCATTGTGCTTTCTTCAGACATGCAGCAAGAAAGCGATAATGGTGAGACGTATGATGAACGATGCCTAGCGATTGCCAAAAAGCACAACATTCGAGTGTTGGGTTCCAATAGTTTGGGGGTGATTGTTCCTTGGTTAAATTTGAACGCCTCATTCTCTCCAGTGACAGCATTACCCGGTAAGATCGCCTTTGTTTCTCAGTCGGCAGCTGTGTGTACCACTATTCTCGATTGGGCTAATGACAAAGAGATCGGTTTTTCGGCGTTTATCTCTATAGGCAATGGTAGCGATATCGAATTCTCGGAGTTATTGGATTATCTCAGTACCGACTCTCACACCGAAGCGATATTGCTTTATGTAGACAGCATTACTGATGCGAGGCGCTTTATTTCTGCAGCGCGTGCGGCTTCGCGTAACCGACGAATTTTGGTGTTGAAAGGCGGTCGAACGGCGAAAGGCAGAGCCGCAGCAATGGCTCACACTGGCGGTGCCGACACATTAGATATTATTTATGATTCCGCAATCCGACGCAGCGGCATGCTACGAGTTAAGAACTTACATGAACTGTTTGCTGCGGTAGAAACACTGACTCATTCAGTACCATTGCGAGGCGAGCGCTTGGCTATTGTTACTAATGGTGGCGGCCCTGCGATTATGGCTGTGGACACCCTATTTGACCGCGGTGGTAAGCTCGCAGAGTTTTCAGAAGAGACACTTGATAAGTTGAACAAGGTTTTGCCATCGAGTTGGTCTCATAGCAATCCTATCGATATTGTCGGCGACGCTGGTGATCAACGTTATATCGACACTATAAACATCTTACTCGATGGCGATGAAGCAGACGCGATTCTTATCATGCACAGCCCTTCAGCGGTCGCACATTCCGCTAAAACGGCAGAACGAATTATTGAAGCGATTAAGGAGCACCCTCGCCACAAGCGCTTTAACATCCTGACGAATTGGTCTGGTGAGCTAACAGCAAGGCCCGCACGAAAGCTGTTTACCGAAGCGGGTTTCCCAACTTATCGGACCCCTGAAAGCTCTGTGGTCGCATTCATGCACT
>NZ_JBFRTU010000080.1:6261-6860 GCF_041474275.1 Vibrio sp. 10N.222.52.B7
GTGGTCGCATTCATGCACTTAGTCGAGTACAGACGTAACCAACGTCAGTTAATGGAAACGCCGACCACTGCAGAAAAAGTACACATTGAAGATCTAGCAGATGCGAAAGGTTGGATAGAAAGAAAACTACTGGATAAAGACACAGTTAGCCTTGATACTCACCAAAACAGTCAGTTTTTCAAGAGCTTCAACCTCGATGTGTTACCAACTTGGATCGCTTCTGACCCAAGTGAAGCGGTACACATCGCTGAAACGATCGGTTATCCCGTCGCAGTAAAATTACGTTCGCCGGATATTGCACATAAGTCAGACGTACAAGGCGTGATGCTCAATTTGCGAAACAGCAGTGAAGTTGCCAATGCGGCTCAGGCAATTCTCGATCGTTCTCAATTATCCTTCCCTACAGCAAACATCCACGGCTTGTTAATTCAAGGTATGGCTAAGCTCGCGGGCGGCCAAGAGTTGCGTATTAAGGTTACAACAGACGAAACCTTCGGCCCAATCATATTACTTGGACAAGGTGGTTCGGAGTGGGATGAGTCGATTGATGCCGCAGCTGCTTTTCCACCGCTCAACATGACACTGGCGCGTTACTTGAT
>NZ_JBFRTU010000080.1:7572-7695 GCF_041474275.1 Vibrio sp. 10N.222.52.B7
CACTGGCGCGTTACTTGATTATTCGAGCGATAAAAAGCGGCAAGATTCGTCTACAAAAACTCCCTAACCCCATCGATATAGAAGGTTTGTCTGAATTATTGGTACGTATATCGCAAATGGTAG
>NZ_JBFRTU010000081.1:0-453 GCF_041474275.1 Vibrio sp. 10N.222.52.B7
TGGTTGCCAAAGACTTTGACGTGCCGATTGCTTCTGAAGCCGAGCTCACGGTGTTGTACCATTTCGACAAGGCAACCTATAAGCAGCTAAATAAAGACGCAGATAACATCGTCGAAGCGATTGAGGATGGAATTTACAGCCCTTCAATCGTCCCGAGTTACTGATCGCTTCATTTATAGTGTTCTTACTTAAGCTTCTTATTCACCTGCTTTCAAATAAAAACAGCTACCTTTTTGGAAGCTGTTTTTATTTGTACTAGAGTTAAATCTGAAATCTTGGGCGTTTCAGCATTCCTAAATCGACAAATGCGACCTGTAAGGATTAGACAATAGTTACAAGTTATTTCGTACTTTCGTCATTTTTGTTGAAAATTAACGACACTGAATTAACACAGAACCGTTCACCTGTGGTCTTTGGGCCATCTGGAAAAACGTGACCTAAATGGCTATCACA
>NZ_JBFRTU010000081.1:1163-1526 GCF_041474275.1 Vibrio sp. 10N.222.52.B7
GTACAACGGATCTCTACACGCTTCATTCCGTGACTTAGATCTTCTATATAGCGTACTGCTTCATCATTCACTGGGGCATCAAAGCTCGGCCAACCACACCCAGAGTCATATTTGTTATCCGACAGAAACAAAGGGCTTTCACAGCATGTGCAGCTATAGACGCCAGTCTTATGGTTGTGCAGTAACTTGCCGCTATATGGGGCTTCAGTACCACGCTCACGACACACTGAAAATTCGTCGTCCGTTAGGCGCTCACGCCAGTATTCATCAGGCTTTATCATATTTCCTCCCTTTTGAATCACGTTAATATCTCTCCACATTCTCAGTTATTATATTTACTTTTTTCTATAAAGGCTTGCATAT